>JAZRWT010000223.1:0-9722 GCA_045599845.1 Candidatus Egerieisoma sp.
AGGCTCTCCAGCCTGAATTCAAGGATTACCAGATTCAGGTGAAGAAAAACGCTGCAGCTCTTGCAGCCGCATTCATTGAGAAAGGATACAAGGTTGTTTCAGGTGGCACAGACAATCATGTAATGCTCATTGACTTGAGGAGCAAGTTTCCTGAACTTACAGGAAAGGCTGTTGAGAAGAGGCTGGTTCTTGCAGACATTACAGTAAACAAGAACATGGTACCGTTCGACACCCGCTCACCATTCCAGACTTCAGGTATAAGGGTAGGTTCTCCTGCCATCACATCAAGAGGTCTTGTTGAAAAGGATATGGCAACAATCGTTGAACTCATTGACAAAGTTCTCTGCAACTTTGAAAATGACACAGTTCTTGAGCAGGTAAAGGCCGGAGTCAAGAATCTGATGCACGGCAGACCACTTAACGCTTGGTAGAATATTATATTCCTCTTATAAAAACAATGGGCTGACTAAAAAGTCAGCCCATTGTTTTTATTATTGGCGTTTGTTAACGCATGCGGGATGAAATTCTCTTTGCAATTGGAACGAGTATCATTATCATCAATATGGCTCCAATAAGCATGCAAGGGAAGAGAAGATAATTGCTGGCGGCAAAAGAATCACCAACAAGTTTGTTGAATGTGTACTGTCCCAGCAAAGCAATGAAAATTGCTACTGAGAAAGCTGTTCCTGACTGGTTTCTGAATGCTCCACCAATAAAATTAAGCACTACAGGGAATGTTGCGCCTACTCCGAATCCTACCAGTGCCATTCCAAGATATACCGCTGAAACAATTGTTGGCAAAGTGAAGAAGATTATTACGCCAATCAATGCAACGCTCAGATAAAGGTACAGTGTTCCAAGATCCTTGAGTTTTGAACTTATGTAACCCAATGGGAAACGTCCTGCCATCATGCCTATTGTGAACCACGTCATTGCCAATGTAGCAACTCCGCGCTCCACTGAATGCGCGTCAACAAGGTATGAAATGGAAAAACTTCCGCTTGCTCCCTCAAAACCGCTCTGGAAGAACAGCACGATTGCGAACATTATTAGTGCAGGATACCTGAGCAGTCCTATGGTCTGTTTCAATCCTACATTCTCAGCCGGTTTTGCAGCAGGGAAAGAAATGAAAAAGAAATAGATGATGAACAACACCATTACAATGCTCATTGCGTTCAACGGAATCATGTAATTTTCAATGAAATAATTGAGCAATGTCCACAACAGAGCGCCTATGCAATAGAAAGCCCCAAGAACGCCAAGCCTTCCGCCTCGCTTGGAATCATCGTATATATCTGAAACGAGTGCATTTGTAAGGCCGTTCAATATTCCACCTCCAATACCGAGAGCAAAGATGGAAGCATGAAGAGCAGTTTGTGAAGATGCATTTGCAAGGCCCTGAAGACCTGCAAGAGCCAGGATGGAACTGATGATTGTAAGCCATTTGTAACCGAATCTGTCCACTACCGGGCCAAAGAGTATGGTGCCGATGATTATTCCTATAGACAAAGTTGAAGGCAGTGCCTCGGCTCCCTGGCCAAGCTGTCCAAGGATAGGGCCTAAAGAAAGCATTGCCACTCCGAAGAAGCCCATGCCGGCGCATGCGGCCACAAAAACCTTTGAAGTGCAGTAATTGTTGCTCATATTCATTATTATTCTAAATTGTTTTCCACCTTGAAATGAAACAATCTCTAAAGCTGACATCCACATTGTCCTTAACTGATAGCAGAAGCCTCGTATTCCTGAACTATTATTCGGTAATAAATGTGGAAAGTAGCAACAGATTTTATCTGAGGGCAAGGGCAGCGGCACCGAGAAGTGCTGCGTTACCGTCTATTGCAGAAGCGGCAAACTTTACATCGCGCATGCTTATAGGCTGACCCCATTTCAGTGCTTCGGAGTATATTCTGTCTACGAACATTGCAGCAGGTCCGAAAATACCTCCTCCAAAAATCACTTTCTCAGGATTGAAAAGGCTTACAAGATTTGCGGCACCCATACCCCAGAGCTCTATTGCCTGGTCAAGAACCTTTGTTGCTATAGGATCACCTGATTTATATGCGTCAAATACGTCGTATGAAGTAACATCATCTATAGGTTTCTTGGACATAACTCCATTGTATGCCTTGTCACATCTCAACGCTTTGCGTGCCTGTATGCCTATTCCTGTACCTGAAGCATAATGCTCCCAGCAACCGCAAGGTATGAAATCCTCTCTGTAAGGACGTTCCAAAGCCATCCAGCCTGTTGCTCCAACTATATCATTGGCACCATGCAGAATGTGGCCGTCTATAAGTATGCCGGCGCCTATTCCTGTACCAACAGCTATATAAATGGCATTCTCACAATCTTTGGCCGCTCCTTTCCAAGCCTCGCCAAGTATGTAGCAGGTTCTGTCAGATTCTATCTTGACCTCAACCTCGGCTGCTTTATCTCCAAGAGCCTCCTTGATGTAGGCCTTCAAAGGAAAATCCTCCCATCCTGGAATATTCGGAGCCCATACCGTATCTTTTTTGGAGTACACGATTCCAGGCACACAAACTCCAATGGAGGTGATGTCAGGATCGAGCTTTATAAGTTCGGATACCAGAAGTTTCACCTTCTGGCCGGCTGCAGTTCCACTGGCACCGTCAAGCAATTGAACCTTCCTGTTCAGCATATTGCCATCGGCGTCAAAAATGGCCCCGGCCACTTTTGTTCCACCAAGATCTATTCCTATTACTGACATAAGCTACAGTTTTGAAACGATTTCACCCACTACAGAATCATCAAGCGATTCAGCTTTCCTGCACTTGAATGTTGCAATCTTCCTGCTTCCGTCAAATACGCTTACCTCGAATGAATCTGACATATCAAGCAGAAGGTTTATATTGTCTTCATTCTGTGCATTCTTGTACATTATGACCTCAGTCCCACCGAATTTGGTATATTTGGCACTTCCAAAAACAGCTTTACCAAGTTTCTTTCCACCCACAGCTGTTATTGCAGCCCCACCGGCCTTGATCAATTTCACACATTCCTCACTTACTATAGTATTTTCCACTTTCTCAGCTGGCTTTATAGTTTCAACAGCATCTTTTGCTGCGGTACTTACCTTTGAGGCCACATTCTTTGCTGTATCCGCTGTCTTGCCGGCAACTTTACTTGCCACATCTGCTGTTTCATTTGCAACCTTGTTTGCAGCATCCGCTGTGGCATGAGCAGCTTTGACACTCGTTTCCTTCACCGCTGTTGCAGCGGCTGTTGCCGCTCCAACTGTTGCATCCGCAAGCTTTTCGGTTGTATTTGCAGACTTTGCCGCTGCTATGGCAGAAGCTGAAACTTCATTGTTGCGCACAAGATTCTTGAAACTTATATCAATGAACTTCTGGGCTTCCAGAGCAATTTCATCAATCTTGTCTATTACGCTCATTCTGTATGTTCCTATGCCTGCGCTCACTTTTGTCCTGTCCTTGTTAAGTGAATTCTTGTCCGTAAGGTATTCCTCCGCAGTAACGAACTCTGCCGGAGACTTGCTGAAAGGATTGTTGGAAAAACGCATACCTCTGAACTGGAAAGTACACTGCGCATTGTCATACGTAATAAGAAGATTGTAAACGAAATTGACATTCGAACCAAAGAGACCTATCTTCACCCTTATCTTGTCAGAAGACTGGACAATATATGCCGATGAATTGTCCGTTGGCTCAATGATCCTGTCATTCTCATCTTTGAATCTGTCCTTAAGCCAGTCTCCCAGGACATTCTTGATTTGTGAGGCATTGAGTTCAGCCACATCAAGCTTTCTCTCAACGTACATTTTGCCATTGTTATAGTTGAAGGCACCATCGAGATATCTCGGGTCTGAAGGATCCTGTGTGTTCTGCGCAAAAAGCAATGCCGGGAAAAGGAAAAGCAGCGTGAATAATAGTTTTTTCATATTTCAAAAGTTTGCGTTAAACGTGACTTATATGATTGATCAGAAGTTGGTGGCAATAGCCACAAACTCTTCTGACTTAAGGGATGCTCCGCCAATAAGACCGCCGTCAATGTCCGGACATGCAAACAGCTCCTTTGCGTTTGAAGCCTTGCAGCTTCCGCCATACAGTATTGTGGTCTCATCTGCTATTTGTTCACCGAACTTTGCAGCAATGGTCTTTCTTATGAAATTGTGAATTTCCTGCGCCTGCTGGGCTGTAGCGGTTTTTCCAGTACCTATGGCCCATACCGGCTCGTATGCAACAATGACCTGCTTCATCTGCTCGGCAGTGAGTGTGAACAATACTTCTTCTATCTGCGCCTTGACTACATTGAAATGTTCTCCGGCTTCTCTCTGCTCAAGCTTCTCACCAACGCAGAAAATCGGAGAAATACCCTGCTCAAGAGCAAGAGCCACCTTCTTTACAAGTTTCTGTGATGTTTCACCATAATATTCCCTGCGCTCTGAATGTCCGAGAATGCAGTACTGCACACCTACGGATTTGAGCATTGATACTGAAACCTCTCCTGTAAAAGCGCCTTTCGGCTGGTCCGCGCAATTCTGTGCTGCAAGGCCCACATTGCTTTCCTTGAGGATTTGTGCCACAGGATATAAGTGTGTGAATGGTGTTCCCAGAATAAGTTTTACATTTCCGCTGAGTTCCGCACTCTTTTCAACTACTTCTTTTGCCAACTGGACACCCTCAGCCACAGTAGTGTTCATTTTCCAGTTACCGGCAACGATATTCTTTCTCATTTAATATTTAGGAATTATTGATTTTTCAAAGACCGTACAAGTATTGCTTGACAGTATGTAACTTACAAATATACCATTTTTTTACAAGATGCCGTTCAGAAGTTTCAAAACAAGCCTAAATTCGTTCAAAACTTAAATTCTCCGCATTGAATCTGATATCCGGTGTACTGAACAAGCGGTTGATATGCCCTCCGGACATAAGTTGAGAAGCAGTTCCTTCAACAAACTGCGGCTCTCCCGATTCTGTCATAAGCCAGATTTTGTCACAATACTTCAGGGCATATTGCAGATCGTGAGTTGAAAAAATCACTGCCTTTCCCTCATTATGTGCAATATATGAAAGAAGCTGGCTTATGTTGAACTTGTTGGCTATATCAAGGAAGGCTGTTGGTTCATCAAGTACAATTGCACTGGATTCCTGTGCCAGAGCAGCCGCAATGGCCACCCTTTGCAACTCACCATCGCTGAGTGTGGAGCAGTCCGCATCAATGAAGGCATCCAGACCTACAAGCTTGAGTGCATGAATTATGGCAGCCTCGTCATCTGGACTCAGCCTGCCGCACCAGTTTGTTCTGTAGTACCTGTTCAAGCCCACCATATCCCTCACGCTCAAGGCATTGACTCTATCCACTCTCGATGGTACATACGAAATCATTGAAGAAAGCCGTCCGGCCTTGTATGATTCAAGTTTCTCACCATTGAAGAGGATGCTGCCTTCCTTGTTGAAAACTGGAATGAGTGAGCAGATGGAACGAAGCAGGGTGCTCTTGCCGCGGCCGTTGGCACCTATGAGAGCCACAACTTCACCTGAGCTTGCAGTGGCGTTAATGCCCTGAAAAAGAAGTCTGCGTTTCCTTCCCTTTCCAAAACCAAGATCCAGGTTTTTCAACTCTATTATGCAAGCTGCGTTTTCCAAAGTTTCAACTAATTTCTGTTTTTCAATATTATGGCCAATATCACAGGAATTCCCATGAGAGCGGCAACTGTGTTCACCGGAATGAGCGTTCCACCTGCAGGGCAGGTTGAAATCATATCCACTATGAGCATTACAAAGGCTCCGAGCAATATTGATGCCGGAAGCAGTACCCTGTGATTGGCATTCCTGAAAATGAATCTTGCAACATGAGGTATGGCAATGCCAACAAAACCTATAGGACCACAGAAAGCCGTGACCCCGCCGGCAAGGAAAGTGGCGGCCAGCAATATCTTTATTTTCATTCTGTTTGTATTGAGTCCTATTGCACGGGCATAGTTCTCACCCATGAGCAAAGTGTTCAAATCCTTGATTGAAAGCACGGAAAGGAAAAGTCCTGCGAGCAGCATGATTGCCAGTGCAACAATACTATGAACCGAGAGTCCCGAAAAGCTGCCCATTGTCCAAAGCACGTACGTTTTCAAGGCAGAATCTGCGGAAAGATACTGTAGCATTGTTATTATGGCACTTGCAACACTTCCCACCATGATTCCAAAGATAAGCAGACTCAAATTGTCCTTCAAACGTCTTGAAACATATATTATGAGCAGTGCAAGTGCAAAAGCCCCGACCAGGGCGGAACCTGCTGTTCCCAAAGAATGGAACATGTTTCCCGCCTCTATTCCCAAAGCGCTTGAACCCAGCACAAATACCGAAACGCCCAAACCGGATGCGCTGCTTATTCCAAGGATATACGGGTCTGCCAGCGGGTTCTTGAACAAAGTCTGCATCAGAAGTCCGCAGCATCCGAGCGCAGCTCCTGACATCAACGCAGCCAGCATTTTCAGCAGCCTGAAACGCAGGATTATACCGGTAACGTTTTCCGATGCATCATTATCCGGACTTTTTATTATATGGCGCAGGATATCTGCCGGTGCAACTGAAACCGAACCGAGCATGAGGTCAAGCAAAGCTGCCAGTATAGTAACAACAGAAAAGAAGATGAAATATTTTGAGTATGCTCCTTTCATCAGTCCTCCTCCAAACAACGTTGCATGGAATATTTGCGCCATTTTTCAATCAGAGCCTGCATATCCGGAGGCAGAGGCACCTGGAAGAACATTTCCTCCCCTGTACGAGGGTGAACGAATCCCAAAGTCCTGGCATGCAGGGCCTGCCTTGGAAGCAATGCAAAGCAATTGTCAACAAATTGCTTGTATTTCGTATATAGTGTTCCTTTGAGGATGCGGCTTCCACCGTAGCGCTCATCGTTGAACAGCGGATGGCCTATATGGTTCATGTGCACACGTATCTGGTGAGTACGGCCTGTTTCCAGCCTGCACTCCACCATAGTTACATAACCGAAACGCTCGATAACCCTGAAATGAGTCACGGCATGTTTTCCCAGGCCGCTTTCCTCGGAATATACTTTGAAACGCAGGCGGTCATTGGGATCACGCCCTATATTGCCCACAACCGTTCCTTCATCTTCCTCGATATTTCCCCACACAATGGCCACGTATTTCCGTTCAATGGTATGATAGAAGAACTGTTTTGCCAGTTTCATCTGGGCCTGCCCGTTCTTTGCCACAACAAGCAGTCCGGAGGTATCCTTGTCAATCCTGTGAACCAGAAGACCAAGATTGCCATCGTCGGAATTGCCGGAGTCAAATGAACAGTCAGAATCGGATTCGGTATCATAATCGCTTTCAGAAGCGGAGGTGGCCTGAATATTGAGATGGAACATCAATGCGTTGAGCAGAGTGCCGGTATAATGTCCGTGACCCGGATGCACAACCAGACCTGCCGGTTTGTTCACAAGCAATATGTCATCGTCTTCATATACTATATCTAGTGGAATGTCTTCAGGAGCCAGAACGCATTCGTGCTTCTGGTATGGGAAATTTATTGTTATGACATCCTCGGGCTTGACCTTGTAGTTGGCCTTCACTATAATTCCGTTCACGCTAACATAACCTGCATCAAGGGCCTGCTGTATGCGGCTCCTTGAAGTACGCGTGATATGTGACGCAAGATATTTGTCTATACGGATGAGAGCCTGCCCTTTGTCTGAAACAAAGCGGTAATGCTCGAACATCTGTTCATTGGCAGCTGATATTTCCGTGTGATTATCAGGCATAAAAGGCATTCAGGCTCAGTCCACGTCCAGGGCAAGGGAATCCAGAGGTTCCACCTTATCGAGCGAATCGGCCGGCTGAGGCTCAGGTTCCACATAATTCAGTTTCTGTTTGTCCCTTGTGAGATACACACTCACATAAGTACCAAGTTGTACGCTGGCATTCCTGTAATATGGTGGAAATGTTTTGTAAACGAAAGATTCCAAAGAATCGGAATAAGTGTTCACGTCCGACTCAAAGTAAACTTTCCCAAGATTAAGGGAATGTTCTGCAAGCACGTTCTTCAATTGCTGATATGTGGTGCCCTTGAGCAAAGGCATATATGTCTGCGATTCTGCCGGATTCATCCCCAGTTTCAAATCAATGGCACTTTCCTGCTGAACCATGGCTCCTGCCGGCAGCACTCTTCCGTTCATGTACTGGCCAATGACATTGTTGGTTGCAATATCCTCTTCATATATGAGTCTGCCTATTTCAAGACCGGATGCGGCAAGGCTGGAAAGGGCCTGCCTCAAACTGAAGCCCACAAGCTGCGGAGCCTGAACATATTTTGGCGAAATGGCATTTATTGTGAGAAGTATCCTTCTGTTTTTCTTTACCTTGCCGCCGGCTTTAGGATTCTGCTTGCAAATTGCTCCGGGAGCCATCCTGTTGTTGTGTACTGAATCCGTAACCTCAAGTCTCAAGGAATTGTCAGAGGCAATGTCAAGAGCCTCATCAAGGGTCATACCTGTGAACGATGGCACCTCTATGCTCTGGGAATGATGGGTTATTCTTCCAAGAAGGAAGAGAACTATGCATAGAAAGGCAAGTGCGCAAGCTACAGCCAGCACAAAGTGCTTCAAATAGTACTTCAATAATTTTTTCTTGCCTGTTTTTGAGTTCTTGGGCTTTTGAACTGTCATAGAGTGAAAATGTTTTAGTACACAAAGTTATAAAAAAAGACACTTTCTTGTTGGAAAGCGTCTTCTTTTCGATTTAGAATAAATCTTCTGATGACACAGTCAATTTCTTACGGCCTCTCCTACGTCTTGCTGCAAGGACTCTTCTGCCGTTAGGTGTTGACATACGCTCGCGGAATCCATGTTTGTTTCTGCGTTTGCGCTGTGAAGGTTGAAATGTACGTTTCATATTATGACAAAATTATTATTTTTCTTGATTGACAATTGCCCAAAACGGGAGTGCAAAGATAAGACTTTAGCTTTAAATTGCAAAAAATATTATCCTTTTGCCCTCAAAAAACTCGTAATGGAAAATATCGGCTATATTGAAGCCGCTTACCTTGTCCTTTGAGATACCGGCTTTCTTTATTCCCTGTTCTATTTCAGCATACAGCTCTCCTCCCCTGTTCAGATCTCCTCCCTTGAGATAGAATATTCCTTTAGTATAGCGTCCGCGTACCCAAGGCAGGAAATTTCCAAGTTCGGTAACAGCACGCGAGACTATGAAATCGAACTTTTCCTTCCTGTCCATGTCTTCCACCCTGCAGTTCATCACGCGCACGTTCTCAAGCCCTATGCCTTCAACCACCGCCTGTGCAACCTTGATTTTCTTCCCAACGGAATCAACCAAGGTGAAACGCACTTCAGGAAAAAGTATTGCCAGAGGAATACCCGGGAAACCGCCTCCGGTCCCTACATCCATGATTGAACTGCCTGCCGGGAAATCAATTATCTTAGCTATGGCAAGCGAATGAAGCACATGATGCAGATAGAGCGAATCTATATCCTTCCTGGAAATTACGTTTATCATGGCGTTCCACTCCCTGTAGAGCGGACCGAGTTGTGCAAACTGCTGCTTCTGCCTTTCTGTAAGGAAAGGGAATTCCTTGTAAATCAGTTCTTCTTCCATAATTTGAATTAATGTGCAAGCAGCCAGTTTTCAGCCGCGCTGCATTCTGCTGTAAGAGGCACCTTGAGCTGTGCAACGCTTTCCATGCATGAACGCGCCATGTCCA
>JAZRWT010000224.1:0-4003 GCA_045599845.1 Candidatus Egerieisoma sp.
TATTGTTCACTATGCTAACAGTATGTCCGTAAGATTGGGAGAAATTTACGCCAAGCATTACATCAACTGCAACCGTGGTTTGAACGGAATCGAAGGTTCATTGAGCACATTTGCAGGAGCCGCAATAGCACAGACACAAGCAGAAGGAGTTTATGAACCGAACATATGCTGCGGCAATGAATCGGGACAGGCTGATTCATTGATGTGCAAAGTTTATGGGAGCAAGGAGCCGAAAGCTTACTGCGTAGTTGGTGACCTTAGCTTCTTTTATGACCATAATGCATTATGGTTGAACCAATTGGGAGGGAATGCAAGAATAATGCTGCTTAACAACGGGCAGGGCGGAATATTCAAGAGTCTCAAAGGTCTTGAAGTGAGTCCGGCTGCTGAGGCTTTCGTTGCCGGAAAGCACAATCTTTCCGCAAAAGGAATATGCAGTACATTCGGAGTCAAATACTTGAAAGCTGTCAATTCCTCAGAACTTGAGGCCGGAATAAAAAAACTTGCCAGCATGAAATCGGAGCGTCCTGTATTGCTTGAAGTATTCACGGAAGCTGACAAGGATATTGAAGTTTACGCTGGATATTACAAGCAATTGCGTTCACTGAATACTGTTTCTAAATAACACAAGCTTCGAAAGCCTCACGTAAATTCTTGAAAATAAATTAATTTTAATGCTTGCGTAACCTGAGTAGATAAATTTAAATGCTTGCAGAACTTGAGCGAACAATTAATTGATAAAAATATGGAATGGAAATCAATGCATGAATTCAAGGAGATTCTTCTTGAAGAATATGACGGAATAGCAAAAATAAGCATCAACAGACCACAGTACAGGAATGCGTTCACTCCGCTTACCACTGCCGAACTTTCACAGGCATTCACAATTGTCCGCGAAGCTCAGCATATAAGGGTAGTTCTGCTTACGGGCGCAGAGACGCCACGCAAAGAAGGACAAAGCTATGAGGAATGGCTCAAGACACAGGCGTTCTGTTCAGGTGGCGATATGCACTGCAAAGGTCGTGGAGGATATATCGATCAGGAAGGTACTCCCCGCTTGTCCGTTCTGGACGTTCAGATGCAGATCCGCAGACTGCCGAAACCAGTTATTGCAATGGTAAATGGTTTTGCGATTGGTGGCGGTCACGTGCTTCACGTAGTCTGTGATCTGACCATTGCAGCCGAAAATGCAAAGTTCGGGCAGACCGGGCCCAAGGTAGGTTCGTTCGATGCAGGATTCGGTTCATCTTATCTTGCGCGTATAGTAGGTCAGAAAAAGGCACGCGAAATATGGTTCATGTGCAGACAATACACAGCGGCGGAAGCGGAACGCATGGGTATGGTGAACAAGGTTGTTCCTCTCAAGGATTTGGAACAGGAATGCATTGACTGGGCGCACAGAATGATGGAACTTTCGCCTCTGGCATTGCGTATGATAAAGATGGGCCTCAACGCAGAACTTGACGGGCAGGCCGGAATTCAGGAACTGGCAGGTGATTGCACTGCCCTTTACTACATGCTTGACGAAGCGCAGGAAGGTGGAAAGGCCTTTCTTGAAAAGCGCAAGCCTGACTGGGGCAAGTTTCCGCTCGTTCCTTAACACACGTCTAATAAAGTGGAGTCATTTCGGGCGATTGTGGCAGGATGCCACTTTGCAAAAGAATATTGTCAGGGAAAGACAAAATTTTCTTTGCAGAGCGTGCTCCTGCAAGAAAACAATTCAGGCAACATGCAGAGCCTAAACTGCACACATGTCATAAATTGATTGGCCAAGCATAACGGCGACCTTTGGTTAATATTATGGAAATTGAGCTGAAAAGAGAAAAACTGCATTTCAAGATACCGGCAAGGACCAGCCGCGGAGAATATACTGAGCATGAAATGCTCATAGTCAAACTCAGCAATGATGGACGTTGCGGTATTGGGGAATGTGCACCGCTTCCGGATCTTTCATGTGACAGGAATGCCTATTCTGACATCAATCAAGTATCTTCAATGCTAAAAGAATTATTGAAGGAATATGACGGACAAATGTCTGAACCAAGCTTTGCTTCAAAGGAAAAATATAACAATATAATAGGACCAGGAACCATAGGTGCAAACCACACGGACAAATATCACGTCTTGAAGACAAGAATCAACAAAGAATTGCGGAACTATCCTGCCCTTCTTTTCGCAGTTGAATCGGCATTGGCTGAGTTGACCCATGACAGGACTCTTTATGAAACGGATTTTGCTAAAGGCAAAGAGGGCATACCTATTAACGGGCTTGTCTGGATGGCTGACCACGATACTATGCTCAAACAGATGGAGGAAAAGATTGCCCAGGGATACAGATGCATCAAATTGAAGATAGGCGCAATAAACTGGGAAGATGAAATGAGTCTGATAAAAAGCATCAGATCACGTTTCACGGAAAATGAGCTTCAACTGAGGGTTGATGCGAACGGAGCATTTTCGTCCAAGGAAGCAAAAGAAAAATTGAACGAACTATCGCAGTGGAAAATACATTCTATTGAGCAGCCTATCAGGCAGGGGCAATGGGAAATGATGGCTGAACTGTGCCGCACGTCGCCTGTGCCTGTTGCTCTTGATGAAGAGTTGATTGGAATAAATGAGCCGAAGGAAAAGGAAAGGATGCTTGATGCTCTGAAGCCGCAGTATATTGTAGTAAAGCCTACTCTTCATGGTGGTATATCCGGCAGCAGGGAGTGGATTGAGATGGCAGATAAAAGGGGCATAAAGTCCTGGATTACAAGTGCATTAGAAAGCAATATAGGACTAAGGAACGTTGCACTGCTGGCCGCTTCCATTTACACTGGAAATAAAAAGCAGATTTACAATGGGGAGCCTGCTGACATGAACAAAGACATTCAACCAGCTTTTTCTCACAGATGGGAGCTGCCTCAGGGACTTGGTACCGGTTTGCTGTTCACGGATAATTTTGAAACAGGAGTACATATAAAGGATGGACATATCTGGATTTCTTGAAGAATGGAACAACTCTTCTGACTGTGTTCTGGTTCACACCAGCGGAAGTACCGGCAAACCCAAACCAATGATGGTTCAAAAGGAGAAAATGCTGGCATCCGCCCGCATGACCTGCAACTTCCTTGGTCTGAAAAAAGGTGACGAGGCCCTGTTATGCATGCCTTTGGATTATATCGCCGGCAAAATGATGGTGGTGCGTTCCATTGAAAGAGGGCTTGAACTGCTGAGTGTTGAACCATGCAGCAATCCGCTGGCAAAACTCATATCGCAACACTGTTCCGTAAGCGATTTTACAAAAAGTTCGATTCAGGAAATAATTGATAGCAAAAGCTGTAAGGAACATCATTTGTGCGGAAATGTATGCAATAAGCAGAATATTGAAAATCTGGCATTGATAGCTATGGTTCCTTACCAGGTCCATTGGTCATTGCAGGTCCCGCAGGAAAAGGAAATTCTCATGAACTGCAGGAATCTGATTATTGGAGGCGGAGCCATTTCAGATGAACTGCAAAAGGAACTGGAAGATTTTCCGAACGCTGTCTGGAGCACTTATGGAATGACAGAAACGCTGTCCCATATTGCGCTGCGCCGATTGAACGGCCCGGAAAGAAGCGAATGGTACACTCCTTTTGAATCTGTAAAAGTTGGGGTGAACTATGAAAGCTGTCTTTGGATTGACGCTCCCATGGTCCACGAAGGGGTTCTGCAGACAAATGATATTGCTGAAGTTCTTGAAGGTAGCACTTGCTTGACCCAAGATGCAGGGTGCCAAGAACCGTTCAAGAAAATTCAGAGCGCTGGCGGGCCTTCCAATATCACCGGATTCAAAATCATCGGGCGCAAGGACAATGTAATCTGCTGTGCAGGTGTCAAACTGCATATTGAACAGATTGAAGAGGCACTGAAACCGTACATTAAAGAAGAATTCTGCGTAAGCAAGCGCAAAGACGAGAAGTTCGGGGAAATTGCAGTGCTTCTCGTGGCTGACAAATTTTCAAACGACAGTTCAACC
>JAZRWT010000225.1:0-4621 GCA_045599845.1 Candidatus Egerieisoma sp.
CTGCAAAATTGCTTTCATTTAGCAATCTTGTTTCCTGTTGCATCATGTCAATGAACTTAACCCGCCTTTCCGAACGGGACTGCAAAGGTAATCCTATTTTCTTATTCTGCAAACTTTTTTGAAGAAATTTTTTCCAAAAAATGCCTCTCCAGGCAAGCCAAGGACATATTGGATTGATTTACAATACTATCGCAAGTGAAAAAAACTTTATGAAGTTTAGTAAAAAATAAATACTTTTGTGTGTTGAAGGAAGAATATCATGTCAGAGAGTCTTATTATAATCCCTACTTACAATGAGAGGGCCAATATTCAGAAAATTATCACCAAAATTCTGACTTATCCTCAGGATTTTGACATACTGGTCATAGAAGACAATTCTCCGGACGGCACCGCAGCTCTTGTAAAGGAAATGCAGCGTACTGAGGATAATCTCAGTGCGAGTTACGGCAGTGAGGATTCGCAGTCCGTTCAGGTTGTGGAAGTGCACCGCAGAATCAATATGATACAGAGAAGCGGCAAACTTGGGCTTGGCACCGCTTACATTACAGGTTTCAAATGGGCGCTTGAGAGAAATTATAAATACATATTTGAAATGGATGCCGATTTCTCCCATAATCCCGATGATCTTCCACGTTTGCTCGATGCCGTGAAAGGAAATTCAGACGTAGCAATAGGTTCCCGCTACTGCAATGGAATAAGTGTGGTCAACTGGCCTATAGGCAGGGTCATCATGTCATACTTTGCTTCCACATACGTTAGGAAGATGCTAGGAATGAGAATATTCGACTGCACGGCCGGCTTCGTATGCTATAGGCGTGAGGTTCTTCAAGCCATTGATTTTGACCGTATTGCAATGCACGGCTATGGCTTCCAGATTGAAATGAAATACAATGCCTGGAAGCTGGGATTCAAGATTGCCGAGGTACCTGTAATCTTTGTAGACAGGAAAGAAGGAAGCTCCAAGATGAGTTCCGGCATATTCGGCGAAGCGTTCTGGGGCGTAATTGCATTAAGGTTCAGACGTATCAAAGGCAAATAGCAGCTGAAGACATTTTACAAAATGAAAGAATTATATATAAAGGAAATTGCCGCCCGCGCAGAAGTTGAGCAGTGGCAGGCGGAGCATTGTATAGAGTTGCTTGAAGAAGGCGCAACCGTACCGTTCATAAGCAGATACAGGAAGGAAAGAACCGGCTCGATGGATGAAATCAAAGTCGGGACCATAAAATTCGAGCTTGCAAGGTTCAAAGAGCTTGATGCGCGCAAGGATGCCATTATCAAAAGCATTGGAGAACAAGGCAAACTCAGCGCGGAGCTCGAAGCGCAGATAGGCAATTGCCTTGATTCAAGAATACTTGAGGATATATATCTGCCTTACAAGCCAAAAAGAAGAACCAAAGCTTCCATTGCAGTTGAGAAGGGACTCGGACCTCTTGCAGACAAGATGATGAGTTTGAACGTACCTTCTTTCGAACGCACAGTTCAGACTTTCATAAACAAGGATGTTCCAAACGAAGACGAAGCGCTTGAAGGTGCCCGCAACATTATTGCCGAAAGGATATCGCAGCTTTCGTTGATAAGGCAGGAGCTGAGGAAATATTACAGCCAGCATGGCAGATTTGCAGCAAAGGCCTCGAAAAGTGCAAAGGGCAATGAATCCGACAATGAAGACATACGCAAGGAAAAGGAGCTTGAATCCGCCAAATATGCAAGTTTCATAAACAAATCGGAAGATTTGAGACGTATGCCCGCCCACAGGCTTCTTGCAGCCCTGCGAGGAGCGGAAGAAGGCTTTCTCTCAGTTGGTATTGAAATTGATGAAGACACAGTTCACAGAATCATTGCCAAACTTCTGTACAATGGGCAGAAATGCTCCTGCTACGCGCTTTACCAGCAAATGGAGGAGGCAATCCAGGACTCTGCAAAAAGGCTGCTTCACCCTTCTATAGAAAACGAAGCACTGGCGATGGCCAAAGAGAAGGCGGACCTGGAATCAATCAGGATTTTTGGAGACAACCTCAGGCAGCTGCTGCTTGCCCCGCCTTTAGGCCAGAAACGCACACTTGCAATAGACCCAGGCTTCCGCACAGGCTGCAAAGTGGTTTGTCTGGATGAGCAGGGAACGCTTCTGCACAACGATACCATATATCCACATCCCCCACAGAACGAGAAGATCATGGCAATGAAAAAATTGAGCAACATGATTGAATCCTACAAGATTCAGATTATTGCCATAGGAAACGGAACAGCCGGAAGGGAGACGGAAGCATTCTTGAAAAGATTTGCTATGCCAGAAGGAATCAAAGTATATTCAGTGAGTGAAGACGGCGCTTCCATTTACTCAGCATCGGCAGTTGCCAGAGAGGAATTTCCGGAATATGACGTGACTGTAAGAGGTGCCGTTTCAATAGGACGCCGCCTGATGGACCCTCTTGCTGAGCTGGTGAAGATTGACCCTAAATCACTGGGGATAGGCCAGTACCAGCACGATGTAAATCAGGCTCTTTTGAAAGACAAGCTCAATGAAGTTGTAATGAGTGCCGTGAACAATGTTGGAGTGAATCTAAACACTGCGAGCAAACACCTTCTGTCTTACGTGAGTGGAATTGGAGAATCACTTGCACAGAACATAGTTGATTACCGCAACGAAAACGGAGCCTTCAAGAGCCGTAATGACTTGCTTAAAGTGAAAAGACTTGGATCCAAGGCGTTTGAACAGGCTGCCGGTTTCCTCCGTATTCCAGGTGCAGCCAACCCTTTGGACAATTCGGCCGTTCATCCTGAGCAATATGGATTGGTTGCAAGGATGGCAGCAAGTGCAAACATTGCGCTTGATGCCCTTATTGGCAACAAGCAATTGATTGAATCCATTGACCTTCAAGCTTTGGTCACGCCCGATACCGGAATGGTAACTCTCAAGGATATAGCCAACGAATTGGCAAAACCCGGCAGAGACCCAAGAGAGAGCATTAAAGTTCTTGAATTCAGCAATGAAATCCAGACCATTGATGATCTGAGAATAGGGATGGAGCTTCCTGGCATAATAACAAATATCACGGCATTCGGAGCTTTTGTTGATTTTGGCATAAAGGAGAACGGTCTTATCCATATTTCCCAGATGGGAAAAGGCCAGAGAGTAAGTTCACCTCAGGAGGTGGTCAAATTGCATCAGCATGTAAAAGTGAAGGTGATTGATGTGGACACAGCGCGCCGAAGGATTGCCCTGAGACTGGAATCAATAATTCATTAGTCGTGGGAAACCTGTTTGAGCTGCTCTCTGTAAACCGAGAATATCTGGGACTTTGAAACAAAACCCAGATATTTTTTATTCCGGCTTACCACAGGCAGGTTCCACGCACCGGTTTTTTCAAACTTTGTCATAACGTCTTCCATGCTCTCATCATCATAACATAGAGCCGGAGAAGGTTTGAGGAAATTGTACACATGAAGTGTATTGTATTTCTCAGAATCGAACATAACCCCACGGACATCGTCAAGGCTCACACTTCCATGATAGGTATTATGCGAGTCAATGATTGGGAATATGTTGCGTCTTGACTGAGCTATCACCTTTACCATCTGCCCAAGTGAAGCATCTATTTCAATGGTTGAAAAATCTTTCTCCACCACTGAATCAATTTTCATGAGTGTGAGGACGGTATGGTCCGAATCGTGTGTAAGGAGCTCGCCTGACTTGGCAATTCGCTTTGTATAAATGGAGTAAGGTTCAAATATCCTTATTGTTCCAAAAGAAACCGCAGATACAATGATAAGCGGCATTATCAGGTCATAACCTCCTGTGATTTCCGCAATGAGGAAGATTGCTGTCATTGGTGCCTGCATGACTCCACTCATGAGCCCTGCCATCCCAACCAGGACAAAATTTGTTTCCGGCAATGAACTGGCACCGCACAGGCAGGCGCATCTTACCACAACGAATCCGAAAAGGCCTCCTATTACAAGTGTAGGACCGAAAGTTCCTCCCACTCCACCGCCCGAATTGGTAAGTGTCATGGAGAACACCTTGAAAAGGAAAACGGCAACAAAAAAGAACAGGAAGACCCATGGATTTGAAAGCAGATTTGGAAAAAGAGCATGTCCTACAGCCCCTGTTGAATTTCCATTGAGCAAAGCCGTTAGTGTATCATATCCTTCTCCGTAAAGCGGAGGGAAAAGGAATATCAGCAGGCCAAGACAAAGCGAGCACAATATCCATCTCTCGTATTCATTGGTAATAAGTTTTATTTTATCTTCAAGGAAAAGGGTGACTCTGGTGAAATACAGGCTTGCAAAGCCGCACAATATACCGAATATAAGGTAATATGGTGTGTTTCCGAAATGAAAAGGTGTAATAGTATTCTCAAAGGCAACTGCATTTCCAAGAAAGAAATACGAGACGCAGCACGCCGTGATGGCGGAAATGACGAACGGCAGAATGGAACTCATTGACATGTTGAAAAGCAATATCTCAAGAGTGAACAGCACTCCTGCCAATGGGGCCTTGAATATGCCGGCCAACGCTCCCGCCGCACCGCAACCCAGCAATATGGTTATATTCTTGAATGAAAGATGAAAATACTGACCTACATTGGAACCTATTGCCGCACCGGTATAAACTATT
>JAZRWT010000226.1:0-1550 GCA_045599845.1 Candidatus Egerieisoma sp.
GGCAGATACATGTAAATGCTTACAAGAATAACTGCGCCCTGAGTAAACATAAATTTGTGAGGAACGAAAACCGCATCTTTTTTATGGAAAAGCTTAAAGAAGAATTCAAAGATTGAGTTTAAAATTCCGTTATCACCAAGAATTGTCATCCATGCAAAAATACGGATAAGACTGTTTGTCAAAAATGGAATGATGACAAGTACGAGCAAAAGAGTCTGATGTTTGCTGCGTGCCATTGCATAACCGCATGGAAGAGAAATAAGAATTGTGATTAAAGTTGAAACTAAAGTAATCCACAAGGTTCTTAAGAAAATTTTTCCGTAGGCAGGGGAGAGCATCTGCTGGTATGCCTTGAGCGAAAATTCTCTTGAAACACCACCGTAAATATCACGCTTCATAAATGAATAGCAGATGATGATTACGATTGGAACTATAAAGAAAATTGTGAACCACAAACCCATAGGCCATGAATAAGCAGGACCTGGGTTAGGTTTTTTATATTTGGCACCATGTGCTGCAGCGGCAAGCTCCAGCTGAGGGCTCTTCTTAGTCTTTTCTTTCATTATTTATTAATATCCTCAACAATATATCCGTCTTCTGCAGACCATGAAATATAAACTTCATCCTTCCAGCCAATCTCAGGACCATCATCAAGATAGTTTGTGTGCTGTTTGAATACCTTTACGATACTGCCGTTTTCAAGTTTTACATAAAATTTTGTCTGGAAACCGGTATAAACAGGTTCTTCAACAATACCCTTGAATACGTTGATGTCTTTTCTTCCGCGAACATCAGGTTCTTCAGTTGTAATACGGATTTTTTCAGGACGTACTGTAAAGGCAATTTTTTGACCTTCATCAGTGTGTTCGTAATCTGTTACGAGAATATTTTTATCTTCTTCCCTTGTAGCCTGTGTGTCACCAGTGAGGCGGGCCTGCATACCTAAGGCTGGAACATTGAGTGTGACCATATGTTCGATATCTGCCTTTCCAGGAACCTTATATTCCTCACAATTAACAACAGTAGCTTCAAAGAGATTTGTTTCACCAATAAACTGTGCAACGAATTGAGTTGCAGGACTTTCATAAATTTCGAAAGGAGTTCCTACCTGAAGAACATGTCCGCTGTTCATAACTGCAATGCGGTCAGAAACGGCAAGTGCTTCACTCTGGTCGTGAGTTACATAAATAAATGTAATACCAATTTTGTCATGGAGGGCATCGAGATCAAGAAGAAGATTTGCACGAAGCTTTGCATCAAGGGCAGATAAAGGTTCATCAAGAAGGAGAACCTTTGGTTCATTGATGAGGGCTCTGGCAATTGCAACACGCTGCTTCTGTCCGCCACTGAGCTGGTTAGGTTTTTTAAACATGTGATCATCAAGCTGAACAAGATGGATATATTCGCGTACCTTTTTGTCAATCTCATCCTTTGGCTTTTTCTGGAGTTTGAGAGAGAAAGCAATATTGTCGTAAACGCTCAAATGAGGGAATAACGCATAAGTTTGAAAAACAGAATTTGAAGAACGTTTGTTCGGAGGGAACGGAATG
>JAZRWT010000227.1:0-9086 GCA_045599845.1 Candidatus Egerieisoma sp.
TGGTGTATGAAATGGGAAAGGCTGTAGGACGGGAGTGCAGGGAAGCGAATGTTCTGGTGAATTACGCTCCTGATATCGATATCAATATAAATTCGGAGAATCCAGTTATCAATACACGCTCATTCGGTCAGGACAAGGAGAAAGTATCAAATTGGGGCATAGCCTATATGCAGGGAATGCAGGATGCCGGCATACTTACCTGTGCAAAGCATTTCCCTGGCCATGGCGATACCAACGTTGATTCTCACAGGGGACTGCCGGTCCTTGAGTTCGGCAGCAAAAGACTTGATGAATTCGAACTGTATCCATTCAAGCGTTTGTGTGCAGCTGGAGTGGATATGGTCATGATAGGACACTTGAGCGTGCCTTCCCTTGATGCCAGCGGAACCCCTGCTTCAATCTCATATCCTATAATCACGGGACTGCTCAAGGAAAAGATGGGTTACAAAGGCATAGTTATAACGGATGCTCTTGGAATGGACGGCATTGCAGTTGACAGGAAACCAGATGAAGTCTGTCTTGCTTCATACAATGCAGGTGCAGACATACTTCTTATGCCGGATGATCCTGTGAAGGCTCTTGATTTGCTTGTAAAGGAATACAACATTGGGAATCTGTCTTCAGAAGACCTTGACGCCCGAGTAAGGAAGGTGCTTGAACTGAAGGCAAAATTAGGTATGTTCGACAAGGACTACTCTCCGTTCGTTGACCTTGATGAAATAAAGAAACATTACCGCAGACCTGAGCATCTGGAACTTATCCAGGAGATTGCAGACAGGAGTGTTACCGTATTGACAAACAACGGAATGCTTCCTTTCAGGGAACCGGCCCATCATCCGCTGGCTGTTCAGGACAAGAATCCTAAGAAAGCGCCGAAGAAACTTGCTTATCTTGCCTTTGGAACTGGCAGTATATCAAAGGAGGATTTTTCAAACAACGTGTTTGGAAGCGAACTTATGAAATATACTGATCTGGATACTTTCTATGTTTCAAAAGATGCCAGCATGGATGAACTTGATTCCATGAAACAGAAACTTTTGGATTACAAGGCCGTGATTCTTGGAGTGCACTATACTGAGAACCTTCCGCAAAGCAATTATGGTATAGATCCTGAAAAACTTGCCTTTTTCTCAGCATGGGCTTTGGAACAGAATATGGCAGTGGCGTATTTCGGTAATCCGTATGCAATAAACAGAATGCCTGACTTCGATAATTTCAAGGCTTTCATAGTTGCTTATTCAAACGCTGCCTGCAACCAGATAGCTGTTGCAAAAATCATGTTCGGGGCCATTGCCCCACAAGGTGTACTTCCTGTTGATGCCGGCAAGTTCAAGTCCGGGTATAAAGCTTTGGTAAATCCTTGGTTCGAGTGATTGGTGCAATCAGGACATACTTTCCTTTCTACAGGAGAAATCTTTCTCTTGCAGTGCCTATCATGATTTCACAGTTCGGGCAGACCATAACCAATATCATTGATACAATAATGATAGGACATGTTGGTCTGCGCGAATTCGCTGGCGCTTCGTTTGCCATATTCGTGTATCTGATACCTTTCTTCTTCCTCATATCCTTCTGCTGCGGAATAACGCCCTTCATAGGAAATTCCGTAGGAGAGGGCAATCCACGCAAGGCCGCATCGTTCTTTGCAAAAGGACTTGTCATAAACAGCATACTTTCCACATTGCTTCTCATCCTGTGTTATGCGATTATGCCATTCTTTAAATATATGGGACAGGACCCAGGCATACTTCCTTTTTCGAACGCATACTACAGGATAATAGTTCTGTCAATCCCACCTGCTGCATTGTTCTTCACTTTCAAATCATTCTCGGAGGCTTTGGGCAATACCAGAGTACCAATGTTCGTGACAATAGGCATCAATATCCTCAATATCTTCCTGAACTGGTGCATGATTTACGGCCACTGCGGTTTTGAAGCCATGGGTGTTGCAGGAGCCGCGTGGGCAACTCTTATAAGCCGTGTTGCAGGAGCCGCCATACTATGGATAATATTCATCAGCACCAAGGAATATTCATCTGTAATGGTTTATCTTTCCAAGCATGCAAGGAAAAAATCTTCCACTGCGATGGATGCTTCCATCAAGACTGTGAGCCTGGCTGAAATTGCTGATGGTGCCGGTGATGTCATGGGCAAGTCTGCAGGAATAGGTTTTCAGGGTCTTCTGGAGGGAGTTGTATTCAGTGTAAGTGCATTCATGAGCGGCTGGTTCGGAAGGACTGCCATTGCAGCCTATAATATATCCGATCAATTGAGTACTGCAACATACATGATAGCAATGGGAGTGGGGCAGGCATCAACCATACGCGTTTCAACCTGGGTTGGTGAGGGCAAGTTCGAGCATATCCGCAAGGCCGGTTTTGCAGCACTGCATCTGGCACTTTTTTTCATGGTATGTTGCGGCGTGCTGTTCATCATTTTTAGAAAATCTATTCCGTACATATTCGTTTCAGAACCTCATGCCGCAGCGTTGGCGGCTGAACTTATTGTAATAGTTTCTGCGTATCAGATTTTTGACGCTACCCAGTTGTCCGCTATGTGCGCTCTCCGTGGTTTGAAGGATGTGAAGATACCTCTGATATATTCTTTCATATCATATTATGTGATTGGAATGCCTTGCGCATATATCCTGGCCGTTCCGGCTCAAATGGGACCACGTGGAATAATATTGGGGCTTACAGCCGGTCTGGCCTCAGCCGGTGTGCTCTTCATAACAAGGTTCCTGAAGCTTACCAAATCATTCTGATTCCACCAGCCCGTCTTGTTGATATATGTTTTGTTGCTCAAACTGTTCGTTCTGCGTGAAATTGCTTAATTTCGCGGAATATAGGAACAAAGCGGATTTTGAGCTGTGAGAAATACATTGTTAGATGAACAGGAGCGCAATTTCGTGCTTGAGAATGCAGGGGCTGATGTGAATGCCTTGCGTTTGAAGCGTTGCACGGATAAACTGGTCAATGCAATAGAGGCACGCTCCAGGATTGCGCGGAAACTGCCTCTGTGGTTCAAGTATCCTGAACTTCTTTACCCTTCAATGCTCAGCGTCCAGCAATGCAGCAGCCAGGCCGCGGCCCAGTATAAGGCGTACCTTTTGAAGAAGTGCTTTTGTTCAGGTTGTGTGTTGCGCGGTGCGGATTTGACTGGCGGAATGGGAGTAGATTCTTTGTTCCTCAGTTCATTGTGCGGTTCGTTCCTTTATGTTGAGCGCAACGCTGAATTATATGAATCCGTACGTGAAAATTTCAAGGTGCTGGTCCCTGTTGTTGGTAATGAAGCTTTTCAGAGCGAGCGTAATATGTGCCAGGAGCAGCATCAAACACGGCCTGCTGTAAAAAATATAGCTTTGCAGAGCGAATGCATTGTTTCAAGTGATTGTTCACAACTGGTTTTCGCACCTGAAACTAGTTCAAGCAATGCCAGTCATAGTAGATCAATCCTCCTTTGTAATTGTGAAATTGGTCCGGACAATCTTGATGATATTTTAGGGAACGGGCATTTTGATTTCATATTTATTGACCCTGCAAGAAGGAGCGCTTCGGACAGTTCAAAGAAGTTGGTGGCTCTCAGTGAGTATTCTCCTGACATACTTACAATGAAAAATAAACTGCTGGACAAGTGCTCGTATCTGCTGGTCAAGGTGAGCCCTATGGCCGATATCAGCCAGTTGTTGAGAGAACTGCCTGAAACCATGCAGATTCACGTTGTGAGTGTTGAAAATGACTGCAAGGAACTGCTGCTTTTGCTCAAAGGCCACAATTCCTATTCCAGGACATCCGCAAGCAATCTGTCTGATGTGAATGATTCCATTTCAGTGGAAAATACAGGAAAGGTTGAGGTATTTGCACTTAATATTCCAACAAACAAGTGTGCCTCCGGGTCACTGGAAGTCTTGCAAAAGGTTGATTACAGCAATATTACTTTTAATTTTATTCTTGGACAGGAACGTACATGCATTTCGAGCGCTGATGAGCAGAATCTGCTTTCAGGTGAATATCGATTCCTTTTTGAGCCTGGCAAATCAATTCTCAAATGCGGTGCGGCCTCTCTTCAAGCTTCACAATATGGCCTGCTGCAACTGTCCCCTTCAAGCAATCTGTTCGTAAGCGGCCCAACTGATTCCCGTACAGAAGGGCCTGAAACAATGGCAGACCTATGTGAAGGAATGGAAAACTATCATTGCCATACGGAAGGAAACGATAATGAAACACTGGCAGGCATATGTGAAGAAATGAACCATCGCTGTGGAAAAGGAGAATATCAGGGAAGAATATATAGAATTCTGGAGGTGATTCCTTTCTCCAAAAGGACTTTGAAAGAGGTTTGCATAAGATATCCGAATGCAGGTGTTACAGCGCGCAATTTTCCGATGAGCACCAACTCGCTGGTGGCAGCTTTGAAAACCAAGGAATCCGCTTCAGAACATCTTTTCTTCACTACGCTTTACAACGGAAGCAAAGCCATTATTGCAGCTGAGAAACTGGTGTAAAATATGTGATTTTCCACCTTTCTTTTAATTGTTTTTACTAACTTTGTTTGCCAAGATTCACATCTTATGAAAATCTGAGACAAACAAATCAACAAAATAATACCAATATGAAAATCAAATTTTTAGTACTTACAATTGTGGCTTCCGCCATGATTTCCGGAGCATGGGCACAGGATGCCGCAAAGAAGGATGAGAACAAGAAGGAAGGCTATGAATTCACCACAGTTAAAGCCAACCCTGTTACCAGTGTAAAGAATCAGGCCAGCACAGGTACCTGCTGGTGTTTCTCAACAATCTCGTTCATTGAGAGCGAATGTATAAGGAAAGGCCTGGCTGACACAACACTCGATCTTTCTGAAATGTTCGTAGTATCAAAGGCTTATTCAGACAAGGCTCTGAAGTACGTAAGGACAGACGGCCATATCAACTTTGCCCAGGGTTCCGATTTCGGTGACGTATTCGAGGTAATTGATACTTACGGTATCTGCCCTAACTCAGAGATGACAGGTTTGAACTACGGCTCGGACAGACATTCACACAGCGAACTCAGCTCAGTGCTCAAGGCCTATGTAGATGCTATTGTAAAGGCTTCATCAAGGAAACTCTCAACAGCATGGCACAGAGGATTCGAGGCAGTTGAGGCAGCTTACCTTGGAGAAATTCCTTCTTCTTTCACTGTGGATGGTAAAAAATACACCCCTAAGGAGTATGCAGCCAAACTGGATATCAAGAGCGAGGATTATGTAGGACTCACCTCTTTCACCCATCATCCTTTCTATACATGGTTCGCCATGGAAGTAGCAGACAACTGGAGAAACACTCCTTCATACAACCTTCCTATTGACGAGTTCATGCAGGTTATGGAGGACGCAGTTATGAATGGCTACACAATCGCTTGGGGTTCAGATGTTTCAGAGGTTGGTTTCACAAGGAACGGTATTGCTGTAGTTGCTGACGTAAAGGCCAATGAGGCCGGTTCAGACGAGGCAAGATGGATTGGCGTGAAGCCTGAAGACAAGAGAGCAGCTCTCAACAATCTCAATGCACCTGGCCCTGAGTTGAACGTAACACAGGAAATGAGGCAGGAAGGCTTTGAACTCAAGGAAACTACAGATGACCACGGAATGCATATTTATGGTATTGCTAAAGATCAGTTGGGCAACAAATACTTCATGGTAAAGAACTCATGGGGCACTTCAAGCAAATATAAAGGACACTGGTATGCAAGCTTCCCATTCGTGAAATACAAAACAATGAACATAGTAGTTCCTAAGGCTGCTTTGTCAAAGGAGCTTAGAAAGAAAATGGGTATCAACTAATAATTTGCATAAATCATGAAAAGAACTTTTTTCGTTGCATTTTTGCTTTGCATGCTTTCCTGCAGCCTGTATGCACAGTATAAATACGAATTCACAGACGTCAAGCGCAATCCTGCTACCTCAGTAAAGAATCAGGCAGCCACAGGCACATGCTGGTGCTTTGGTACCACTTCATTCATTGAGAGTGAGATAATCAGACTCAGCGGTGGCAAGATAGGTCCTGAGGATATAGACCTTTCAGAAATGTTCACAGTAAGGTGCAACTACATTGAAAGAACCAAGGACAACTATATCAGGAACGGAAAAGGAAACGTTGGTCCTGGCAGCATCACTCACATGACCATAAACGTTATGAAAAAATATGGCTGTGTTCCTGAGGAAGTATATCACGGTATATGCTACTATTCACCTAACGGTCTCCACAATCACGGCAATCTTTCAAAATGGATCAAGGAAATAAGCGCTCTTGCTGTTGAGAAACACGAGGGTTACCCTGAGAAGATTTACAATGCCGTTCTTGATGCATATCTTGGTGAGTATCCTGCAAACTTTACATACAAGGGAAAGAAATATACTCCAAAGACATTCTTCGAGAGCACAAAAATCAATCCTGATGACTATGTTGAGATAACCAGTTTCACACATCATCCATTCTACGAGCGCATTCCTCTTGAGGTTCCTGACAACTGGGATCATCAGCTGGTTTACAATCTTCCTCTGGATGAGTTCATGGCAGTCATAGACAATGCCATAAATATGGGAAGCACAGTTGCATGGGACGGTGACCTCACAGATACAGGTTATGATTTCTACAAGGAGATTTCACTGAATACAAGCTTTGACCTCAAGCATACCGCTCAGATTGAGAACAGGATTGTTGAGGACAAGGTTACTCAGGAGAACCGTCAGTACAGATTCGAGACATTCCAGCTCGTTGATGATCATATAGAGCACATCGTTGGCATAGCAAAGGATCAGGAGGGAGTGAAGTATTATATTACAAAGAACTCCTGGGGCGCAGGCAAGACTTCAAGTCAGTACAATGCACGTAATGACAGTGGATATCATTATATGTCAGAGGAATATGTCAAAGGCAACACAATATGCTATGTAGTGCATAAAGATTGTATTCCTAAGGCTATCCGTACAAAACTCGGCATAAAATAAATTCAGACGCTATGAAAAGAATATTGTTCATAACATTGACACTTTGCCTTTTTGCAGGCTCGTTGTCTGCACAGTATGAATACAAATTCACCGAGGTTAAGCGCAATGCTGCTACACAGGTAAAGGATCAGGGCTCATCCGGTACTTGCTGGTGCTTTGGAACTACGTCTTTCTTTGAGAGCGAAATCATGCGCAAAGGCGGTCCTGAACTTGACCTTTCAGAAATGTTCACCGTAAGGTGGAACTATATGGAGAGAACATACGACAATTATCTCCGTCACGGAAAAGGACGCGTAAGCACAGGAAGCATTCCTCATATGGTTGTGAATATATGGAAGAAATATGGTTGCGTTCCTGAGAATGTGTATCCTGGAATGAACTATGTTTCACCAACAGGGCTGCATTACCACGAGAATCTTACAAAATGGATGAAGGAACTCAGTGCCCTTGCAGTTGAAAAGGAAGCGGGTTACCCATCAGAAATCTTTGCCGCTGCACTTGATTCATATCTTGGAGACATTCCATCAAAGTTCACTTTCAATGGCAAGGAATATACTCCAATTACTTTCTTCAAGAGCCTGGGCATAAATCTGGATGATTACGTTGAAATCACAAGTTTCTCACATCATCCTTTCTATGAGCAGATTCCACTTGAGATTCCTGATAACTGGGATCACAAACTCATGTACAATCTCCCTCTGGACGAGTTCATGGCTGTCATTGACAATGCAATAAACATGGGCTCTTCAGTTTCATGGGACGGTGATCTTTCAAACAATGGCTATGACTTCAGCAAGAGCATAGCATTGAATACAGATTTCGATATCAAGCACTCCGAAAACATTCCTCATAGGTGTACCGAAATCAAAGTCACACAGGAAAACCGCCAGTACAGGTTCGAGACATTTGATCTGGAAGATGACCACATAGAACACATTGTTGGCATTGCTAAGGACCAGGAAGGTGTTAAATATTATATTACCAAGAATTCCTGGGGCGTACGCCGCAATCCGGACGGATATCATTATATGTCCGAGGAGTATGTAAAGGCAAATACAATCTGCTACCTTGTACATAAGGACTGCATTCCAAAGGAAATCCGCAAGAAACTCGGTTTGTAGAACAATCATTTATCAGCATTACGGCTCTCAGTGGTTTTCCAATTGAGAGCCGTTTTCTTTTACAGTGTCCTTTAATAAGGAATTCTTTTGAGTCTTAAGCCAAAATTGCAGATTATCAGTTGGTTAAAAGGATTAACTGACAAATTGGCATTAAATTCCGCTTTGGCAATCCTTTTGATTTATCCGCTATTGTCTGCGTTCACAGCCAGTTTTAAACGGCGTTGGAACGCTCGTATGAAACATGAAATTGTACTTATAACCAATAGGAGGTATGTGTTATGAACGGAAATTATGCCAATAATGGAAATGGACAGGAAAGTGCTTTGAGCAGGTTTGCAATCGATTTGAACCAAAGGGCTCAGCAAGGCAGACTTGATCCTGTAATAGGACGTGATGAAGAAATAAGAAGGGTTCTCCAGATTCTGAGCAGGAGGACTAAGAACAATCCTATACTCGTGGGCGAACCCGGTGTTGGCAAGACTGCAATTGCAGAAGGACTTGCCCAAAGAATAGTTAATGGAGACGTTGCCCAGAACCTTAAGGACAAGAAGGTTTACAGTCTGGATATGGGTGCGCTGATAGCAGGAGCAAAGTACCAGGGAGAGTTCGAGGAACGCTTGAAAGCAGTTGTAAGCGAGGTTGTAGCCAGCAATGGTGATATTATACTTTACATAGATGAGATACATACTCTGGTGGGTGCAGGAAAGACCAGCGGTGCAATGGATGCAGCGAATATTCTCAAACCGGCTCTGGCCAGGGGAGAGCTCCGTACAGTTGGAGCCACAACTCTGGATGAATATCAGAAATATTTCGAGCAGGACAAAGCTCTTGAAAGACGTTTCCAGATGGTCATGGTTGACGAACCAAGTGTTGCCGAAAGCATTTCAATACTCAGGGGACTCAAGGAAAAATATGAGAACCATCATAAGGTACGCATCGAGGATGACGCACTGATAGCTGCCGTCAATCTCTCGC
>JAZRWT010000228.1:0-7294 GCA_045599845.1 Candidatus Egerieisoma sp.
AACACTTATTCCTTCCTGCATGAGCCTTGCCGCCATTTCTTCACCTTGCACATTGGTTCTTGTAAGTATGCCTATCTGTGAAGGAAGGTATCCGTTTGAACAAAGGAACTTGACCTTTTCAACAAGAGAGCCTGCAATATCCTGGCAGTAGGATACTTCCACATAACCCTTGCCCTTTCTGCCGCTCAGATTCCCGGACAAGTTCTGTTTGCAGTCAGAGTACATAGCTTCTATATCAATGATTCTCCCGGAGGAATCATTGCATGAATTGGCAGAGATATACTTGTACAATTGATTGTTGAAAGCAATTATATTGCCAAAGGTCCTGAAATTGTACTCAAGCGATTCGTTCCTGCTGTGCATTCCGAACAGATTTTCAACTTCTTGTCCGAGTATCTTCCAATTTGAATTTCTCCATCGGTATATGCTTTGCTTTACATCACCCACTATCAAGTTCGAATAAGCGTTTGAAAGGCTTTCCTGAAGTAGCGGAACAAAGTTTCTCCATTGCAGGTTGGAGGTGTCCTGAAACTCGTCGAGCAGAAAATGTTTGAGATAGGTGCCAACTCTTTCATATATGAAAGGAGTCTGACCGCCATCTATGATTGCATTGAGCAGCTTGGTGGATTCCGGCAGAAGAACAATGTTCTTTTCAATGCAATATTCCGTGATATAGTTCCTTACCAGACCTAGCAGGCCCCATGCATAAACATTTTTCTCCAATAGTGATGCGCTGTTGTATTCAGGGTATTCATTCCTGTAAAGAGCAATGATATCCTTTACATTCTTCATGAGGCCAGCCTGGGCAACAGCTGAGAAATCCTTGCCGCGTGAACCCCACCTGGCAACATCGTCTTCGAGTTTGAGGAAGGAATCGCTCATTGCAGGCATAGTATGTTTCTTGCCGGCAGCAATTATCCTGTCATAAAACTTGAACGGACTTTTTGAGGCTCCTTTGAAAGATTCTGTATTGCAATCGAATCTTTCCATTATCTCAAGGCCCTGTCCTGCCAGTTCAAGTGCCTTGCTGTTGAAGTCTTTTCTGCATTTGCGGAATTTATTCTGCAACTCCTCGATTTTTTCCATTCTTGCGGCAGGTGTTTCCGTAATGGAATTGTTGAGAGAAAAGTTTTCCGTAAGCAGTATCCCGGCAGTTTTTATAACTTCCTCCTTTACTTTCCATCCATTTCCGTTTTCTATTCTGTTCAAGGAATATTTCACAAGCCAGTCAAGAATCTTGCGGTTACGTTCGTCGTCCAATGAGGCGTACATTCTGTCAACGGCTGCTTCAATCACACTCTTGTGGTCCAGTTCTATATTGTAACTGTACTGATGGCCGAATTCTTTGGCAAAAGTTCTCATTATTCCCTGAAAGAACTTGTCTATTGTACTTACGTTGAATGAGGAATAATCGTTCAATATGTTTATCAGTATTGTTTTTGTCCTGTTTTCTAGGGCCTCCCCGGGATTCCTTTCACATGCTATGGATGGCAGAGCGATGAACTCCTTGAAGTATGGAGAATTGCAACAGTCATTAGCAAGAGTATGAAGTTCCTTTATTATTCTTTCCTTCATTTCTTCCGTGGCCTTGTTGGTGAAAGTCACGGCCAGAGTATGTCTGTATTCATCCACGGGATTATCAAGGAGCATCTTTATGTACTCCTTTGTTAGTGTGTATGTTTTTCCGCTTCCTGCTGAAGCCTTGTATATTCTCAATTTTCCGGAACTTTCCATAATCTATCTTTTACAAATTGATTTGAACTGGCACCAGCTGCAGATTTTTGCGCCTTCAGGTGCTTGTGTAAAAGGAATTTGAGGGTCGAAAATACTGTTGATTGTTTCCGAAAGCCCTGTCTTGAAGTCCTCAATCTCGCATCTGTTCACATTCAAGGTTCTTACACCGTCTTCATTAAGCTTGGCAACCTGATATGCCGCCAGATTGATATCTTCATCCATTTGTTTTTCAATCAGCATGATAAGTGCGTAAAAGTACAACTGAAACCAAGTGTTGTACTTGAATTCCTCTCCAGGGGCAGGAAAGAGCCTGACAGCAAGATTCCTGGCATCATCCCGTGCAATGTCCTCCACTTTTCCGGTCTTGTAATCGGATATCCTCAAAATGCCGTGAACAATGTCAGTTCTGTCTATGAATGCTATCAGATTCACTCCGTTCATCTGGCTTGTCCACATCTTTTCACTGTATTTGTATTTGAATGGAGTGAAGCTTTTGTCACGCTCAAGCGTAAGCTCAATGTATTTGAGCAGCGCTTTGTATACAATCACATTCCGGCCCTTTATTTCTCCAAGCTTGTTTCTTTCAAAAATCAGTTCTATTCTGCTTCTAATGTCAGAACCTTCAGTTCCAAGGCTTTTCAGTAATTGCACGATATCCTTTTCACTTATCTGTTTTCCAACATAAGGTTCATATACGGCCTGCATTGAATTATGGTACAGATTGCCGAAAGTGTTGGCTGCAATGTCTTCATCCATTTCCTCATCCTGTTCCAGCCCTTCAATATTGTTCAGGTAGAATTTGAGCGGACAGGCAAGGTAAGTCTTTATGGAACTGGCAGACATGTGCTTCCTGTCTTCTTTGTCACTGCTGCGGAACCTGTTTATCCTTTCCATGACAGCAGCGTTCTTTTCAACTTTGATTCCTGCCCCTTCTTTTGAATTCAATGTGGGATTCTGCGCGGTAAATTCATTTAAATTCAAGTTATAATGATATTTTAACTGTTTTACAAAGCGGCTGAGTTCCCCGTTCTTCATCCCGTCTGTCCTCGTATCATAGAGGAACCATATGTTCTTGCATCTGTATATGCTTCTGTAAAAATGGTATGCGGCAATTGCATCGGCCTGTTCATAAGTGGGCAAACCGAAGCCTTTGCGTAAATTGTATGGAATGAATGAATTGTTCGTATTGGATTTCGGGAATACGGATTCATTTACATTGAGTATGATCAGATTCTTGAAATCAAGACTCCTTATTTCAAGCGGGCCCACAAGCTGGAGGCCACGCAGCGGCTCGCCTTCGAAAGGAACCGTAAGCTTTGCTGTGAGTTGTGCTTCAAGCTTGTAGAATGTCATCATGCTTATATTATCCAAACTTTCGTAGGAGAGAATCCTTTCAATGGCGGTATAATACTGCATTATGAAATTTCTTGTGAGCTTGTCTGAAACCGAGTCAAGTTTCCTTAGCACATCCATATGCCATTGTGCAAGCTCGGTCCAGTTTTCAATTGAAGCACCGAATATGCCTTTGAGCAGTTCCCCATCATTGCCTTCAGGAAATTTGCCAATCCACTCACCAATCCGCTCTTTTCTGATGAAAATCATATTCTTTTCAGAAATTTCGGATTTTATTTCTGAGATGGATTCCGTGCAGGAGTTCTTGATATAATCGTGTTCAAGAATATTGCAAATATCCTTGTAATAACAGGAATTCTGTCTGGTCCCTAAATGCAGGTTCTTTAGCAGATTCATGAAACTGCCAAGTGGCGTGAGAGACATAGGATAGCCCATGCTCACATTTATATGCTTGTATGACAAAGGAATGCTGTTCAGAACTGGAAAGAGCAGATTCTCATCCGGAAGCACTATTGCCGTGTCAAAGGCTTCCTCTTCATCCTGTCTTTCATTCTTTATCTGTTCAAGTATCTGGGAGGTGATGGCAGCTTGTTGTACAGCACCGGAAACAGCAATTACATCCATCCTGCGGCACTGCTCATAGTCACTTCCAATAAGTTCCTTGTAATGAGGATATCTGGAATGGTACTTGCTCTCCATCCTGTTTATGTAAAGGCTCGCCTTGTTATCCTTGCATCTTAGGAGCGGACTTGCAAAATCCCAATAGAAATCAGCTTTTCCCAACCCGGCGATAGTGTCAAAAAGAGCCTCTTCACATTTATTCGGCGCATTGAATCCAATGAAAACATAATGCTCCGCAGGCAATGCTTCATTGAGTTTTCCGCTGAAGCTTTCCTTTTCGCTCATTGCGGCTACTTCAGAATAAATCATACCTGAAGTAGCCTTGCCCTGGCCAAGCAGGTTTTTTCTGAAATTCTCATACAGTGCCGGCATTATTCCCCAGACATCTGTGAATTCTTTCTTTATGTCAAGTCTGTTTCCTGTTCCGCCATTGTTTTCCAGCAGGATTCCTTTATGGAAATTTCCCCAGAATCTTTTCATGGCCTCAATCTGTGCCTGAGTCAGATATGACAGGTCCGTTTCCAGGTCCTTGAGGTCCTTTATATTTGCAAACAGGTCTTTGTAATCAATCCTGTATTTGTCAATATCGTTGAAATCAGAAATTACAATATCGGCCCATCTTGAGAATTCATCGTAAGTTTCAATACTGGGAATACCTCCTCCAGCAGTTTCGCCAAGCCTTGCTTTCTTGAGTGCAATGTACTCCTGATACAGTATTATCGAGGCTTCAATGCTGTCAATCTCCCTCAAGCCGGACAATCCGGTAAATAAATTTGAAATTGTGATTGTCCTTGGACTCAACAGAGGACTATTGTATTTTTCTGCAAATTCCTCACCTGCATACTTTATGAAAAACTTGGCTGAACGCCTGCTCGGAAATACGAAAATGTAATCTGCGAAGCGGTCAAGTCCATTCGTATTTTTCTCGTTTTCAGTAGCTTGTATAAAAATATGAGCAATAGCTTTTAAAAATTCCATAGGTCTCTTCTTTTTCAAACTTCTAATTTACGTATATACTCCCGCAATTTAAAATTCTTTGTCTAAAATGTATTTCCGAACTAAGTTTTTTCAGCAATCGGAATATTATTGTTTTTTGAGCACAGCTTGCTCATTTCCTGGAAATACTTTTGCCGCAACAAAAACAAAGGCTTATGAACAGAATTTTGCAATGGCTCGCTTTTTCAGCTGCATTCCTTCTCAGTTCGGTTTTCAGTCCGTGCAGAGCGGCAGGATGGGATGAAATGGATTACGAGGCTTTCAGTAATTTTTATATTTCCTCCAATGCCGCGGACTACGCCAATCTTGTAACTTTGAATGCGGAGCTTGGAGCCAACCTCAGCACACGCTTCTCATTCTATATAGGTGCAAAATATAATCCTTTCCAGTTCGGAGGGGAAAACGAAGTCACAAGAAACAAACAATCCGCATTCAATGCAGGCGTAAGGTTCTGGCCATGGAGAACATTTTCCGGTTGGTTCTTCAGTGCAGGCGCCGGTTTCCTGCGTTTCAATAGAAGCAATTATTTCGGAAATGAAACAAAGGAAGGGGATTTCTACGGTTTTCAAGCCGGGGTTGGATATGCTTACATGATAAGCAGACACATCAACCTGGATTTCGGTCTGGGATTTATGCTCGGTCCCTGCAAATACACAAAATATTCCTGCCCGCATTGCGGCAATGTGCTTGACAAGGGCAAAAAGATTCACCTTGAACCGAACAACATACTTGTTCAATTGAGTTATCTGTTTTAACAATGGAAATAATCAACAGAATATTATTATTCATGCTTTGCGTCTTTTGTGTATCATGTGCCCAGCAAGGCAGGAAATTGAGCAGAGCCATATCTTCAAACGCTTCCGTTTCCATAAGTATGGATTCGGACGGAGAGCTGAGTTCCACTCCGGTTGCAAGTTTCACCACAGACTCCGATACAGACGGGCTTTCAGACGCAGAAAAAGAAATCAAGGAACTGGATCCAAGCGGAACATATCTGCTCAATTCAATATGTGTGGAGGCAAAATTCAAGAATGTTGCGGAAAGGTGCGGGTTCATTGAACTTGGCTTCAATGTAATTGTTCCATCAAGCCTGATTGACCGCAACTGGCAGCTGCGGCTGTCTCCAAGTCTGTACATGCTTGGAAGCGGGCAGAAATTGGACGAGATATACATCAGCGGAGACGAGTACAGGAAGAAACAACTTCAGGGTTACAGAAAATACAACGATTACCTTAACTCCATATTGTCAGACAACAGCCTTGACCTCAGGTACAAGCATCTCCTTGAAATATACATAGAGCGTCATGATGCTTCTCCTCAGGCAATGGAACATTATGTGAAAAGGCTCAAGAAATGGATTAACAACAGAAGGAAGGAGCGTATTCCACAGGCTTATTCCAGATATGTACGCAACCCTTTCCCAAAGGAAGGTGTACGTCTTGATTCAGTCATACTATCAGAAGACGGGGAGTCGTTCACATATCATTACACTCAGAGTGTGCGCTCACACGACAAACTGAAGAAAATCTTTCTCACTATAAACGGCAATTTGTGGAACAATTACAGAAAGCTGTATGACATTCCGGAATCTGACACAGTTACCTTTTATGTAAGTTCGCTCTCATCTCTGGCAGACATGATTGAGCGTTACAAGGATACCGTAATATTCAGGAATCAGTTCGTTTCGTATGACAGCCGCCTGGTATTTGCCGCAGGGAGCAGTGCTATTGATCATACTTTGGGAAACAATGCCAAGGAACTGGGAATGCTGAGAAAACGTATCAAAGATGTCATGGCAGACAGTGTATTTGCAATCGATTCAATAATAGTGAACTCGTTCTGTTCACCTGAAGGTCCCCAGACGCTTAACGCTTCATTGAGCAAGGCCAGAGGCAGGCAGCTATGTTCATTGCTTGGGTCTTACACTGCGTTCATCAAAGACAGTCTGGCCCGTTCAGTGTGGGACCTGTCAATCGGGAATGAAACCGGATATGTCAACAGGACTCTTGATGACAATGACTTTGCAATTGAGGACAGATCGAATGGAGAAGACTGGATGGGTTTGATGGAGGCACTGAAAAACAGGGGTTTCGCATATACTTCACTTGTAAATAGTCTGGAAAGTGAAACACTTGTTCAGAAACGGAAAAGCATATTGTCTTCAAGTGCCTTCTATAAAGAGATAAAGGAAAATATTTTCCCTTCCTTGAGAAAAGTGAGAGTGAGTTTCCACACTCACAGGCGTAACATGCTGGCGGACACAATGCACACGAATGTCATTGACCGTGAATATATGGAAGGCTTGAATTCACTAGTGGAGAGGGATTACAAGACAGCCATAGCCAAACTGAGACCTTACAAGGACTTGAATTCAGCACTGGCTTATCTGAGCCTTGATTATAACAACAGCGCCAAGGAAATTCTGGAGCATCTCAAACCATCCGTAAAGAGGGACTATCTTCTCGCAATAAGTTATGCAAGGCTCAATGATGGTGAAAAGGCCCGTTCATTTTTGAAAGCTTGCCTTGATACCGATCCTGGCATGCGCTTCAGGGCCAATCTTGATCCGGAGTTGAGAGAGTTTGTGCCA
>JAZRWT010000229.1:0-4902 GCA_045599845.1 Candidatus Egerieisoma sp.
ATAGTCGTTTATGTTTTCCTTCGCAAACTTAGTAAAATTTCTGAATGTTGGTTATGCAAATACGGGAAAATTCCAGAATTTGCACGATTATCAATCATTTGTGCCGGAAAAATCCAGCGGCCTCATATTGTAGAAATCGTATAGGGTGATGGCGCACAGCCTGTAGTAGGCCATCCAGAAGTCCCTAAGGGCCGAGATATAGTTGATGTGGGCGCTATCCTTGCGGTTCTGGGAGAGCGTGAATGTATTGATGTCGGACATACCGTGGGCATAGTTGTACTGGTTCTGCCGGAATGACTCGTCGGCAAGTTCCATCGCCTTCTGAGTCTCAGCGAGCATCTGCTGCTGTATCTGAAGTTCGTTCACGGTGTTGACTGGAATATTAACAGTATTTGATAAATTTTGCATAGGAACAGATTGTTGAATGCAATAACTTAACCTTTCAAGGTTAAAAGAATAAATTTTTGTTAAGTTAGCGAAAAAATTCAGTTGTATGAAACTGTTGATCATAGGATGTGGTGCAATAGCTGATTCCGTACATATTCCGGCTGCAATTAAATTGCTTGGGAGAGAGAATGTAATTCTTGCGGAGCCGGATCAAGGCAGGGCCGCAGAAATGGCACGGAAACATTCACTATCGCAGGTGGAAGATGATTATCATAATAGTCTGGAAAGTGTGGATGCCTGTGTGATAGCCACTCCTCCGCACATGCACAATTTAATTCTAAAAGATTGCATTGAGTCTGGAAAGCATGTTCTGTGTGAAAAGCCGCTGTCCGATTCAAGCGCAGGAACTGAAAGTCTTCTTGCAGGAAAGAGTGCCGGACAGGTTCTTGGAATGTGTCATACATGCAGGTTCTATCCCGCCAGAAGGAAAGTCAGGGACCTGATAAAAAGCGGCTTTTTCGGCATTTGGCCAAGCATTGAAATCGAGCATGGTTCAACAGCAAAATGGCCGTCTGTTACAGGATACAATTATAACAGGAATCTGGTCCCGGGCGGCGTTCTGTTCGATATGGGAATCCACCCCATTGATTTTGTTTTCTGGTGCATCGGGAGCCCAGAAAATGTGGAATATGAAGATGACGCATGCAACGGACTTGAAGACAACGCCTATGTATCAATGTATTACAAAAACACAACGGTACATGTCAGAATCAGCCGCAGCGCCATACTTTCCAACAAAATAGATCCAGGTCTGCTCCAACTTTACAACTTCATGAATGCCATTGAAGGGAAGGAGCAGATTGTCTGCCCTGTTGAAGAAGGCCTTTCAGTAGTGGAAATTGTGGAGGAATGCTATTCACAAAGGCTTGCAACGGCACATTGAAAGCCACGCTATAACGAAGCCTGCTTCAAAACTGAGCAATACGCTGGAGGAGATATTGTTTGAGAGTTTCCCACTGATAATAGCAGCCGGTGGCCGGTGCCAGTGACGGTATCAGCACTTCCTTTTCGTTCTTGAGAATCTTTACAAGTACGTCAGTCTGACTATTCCTGCTTACAAGGTTTGATCTATCCTGCTGAACTTCCCGCTTTTCTTTTGTTGCCGCCTCAGCTGGTTCCATGCTTTTATGGTAAAATATCAACTGGACATTACCGGCGGTACATACGTTTGTGAAGTCAATCACACGGTCCAGTGCTCCTATTGCCGGCCCTTGATAGTAGGCACCTTCCACACCCATCAATGCAAGCAGCGGATACAGATAGGTATCGTGGCTGAATCGCAGGTTCGCGGCCACGGAATTTCCGGCAATTGCGCTGTCTGCCTCCTCGATGATTGTTTTCAGAATCCCTGCTCCGTAATAATGCATCCTTGTATGGTCAGCTCCCTCGCACGCACAGGAATGCGCATACCAGATCAGCGTTTCCCGCGTCCACAGGTAATAAAGTTCCTCTGCAGTGAAGTATTTCTCAAAATTCGGGACCAAGGTATCGCCAATGCACTCATAATGCCTTCCGCAGGACTGGATTCTTGAAAATATGGAGTCATCAATCAGCTCATCCTGACCTGCTTCTGGCAATGCAGTCATTTGCTTGAGTGCTGTATTCCTGTCATTGCTTTCCAATGATGAATCATTGTTGCTGAAGGTGAAAAGCAACGAACGCAAACGCCTGCTGTCAAAACCCTTCATAAGCTGGGCCGTGTATTCGCCCGTGTCAGGAAATCTTTCGTTCCTGCGAACTTCCTTTGACATTGAATAGCCACTGGTTGCGAGCACCGCAGCCGGATATTCAAAAGTATCCTTTGCAGTATAATCGCTCACTTCAAGATCGGGGGCAAAAGATGCCAGCTGCTCAAGAAAATTCTTCTTGCTTGCAATCACCCTTCCTGAATTCGTTGAAACAGCAATCACGCGCGTCCTTTCAGGATTGGAAAACACCTGCGGATAATGGCTGTACATCCTACGGCATATGCTTCTGTGCTCCCATGCTCCCCTCCGGGTCAACTGCCCGTACCTGCTTTCGGAATATTGCTTCAACGCAATAAGGTCTGAAAGCAACTGCTCTCCAGTTTGACTCAAAGCCACTTTTCTGCTTTCCGCTGCTGCAATGGGGTTGCTGTCAGAATATTTCATCAATTCGTCAATTACCGCAAAATCCTCCTCGCTCCCGGCAAAACGGCTGCCATGCCTTCCGAAATGACTTATATAGAAAGGTTCATAACCATCGGGAGTGGAAGAAAACAAAGTGTCAAGAGGCTCATAAGCGTGCAGGCATCCTCCTGAACGTGAAGGTTTTTCAAGAATCAAGCCTTTGGCACTTACCGCTCGTTCCAATGCTGAAGAATCTTCCGGTGCTGTACTAAAAGCATCTGTTCCAGACTGAAATGGAAGTTCAACTGCAGTTGCCGATTGTTCATTGGAAATTGAAACAAGTTCATAATAGCCTGATATTGAAATCAGACAGCAGAGCAGGCAATTGAAAATGTGCAGACAAGAAAACATAAGATTCATCATTTTGTAACAAAGCTACTTTTATTTCCTGTCATTTCAAACCAATGTATGTTTTCACGCTGCTATATATACCACTTTTGCAAATTTTACCACCTTGTTTGGCTGCTCGTATATTGCAAACGAAACATGGGCGCATTGCCAACGGAAATTGACAACTGCCTGTTGAACAATGCAAGAACACAAGATTCCACGAAAATGTCAAGCCACTCTGCCTGATGGCCGAAAAAATGGCAAAATCTCGGACACTTAGAGCAATCCCGCCGAAAAAATCCCGTTGTTTCGGCCGAATCATAAAAAATAACTCATTGGGCCGAGAAATCAACGATATTTCGGCCAATTTGAATGGAGCGTCCAGAAAAGCGCCTCTTTTTCGGCCACCTAAGGCAAGTCCTCAATTCTATGACGCTTCGCCCAGTAATTGACACCGCGATAGTTGGTATGGGTCTCCATGCAGTATTCGCCCAGCCTCAGATTTGGATTGGTTCCAAGTCTCAACCAGTAGCCTTCAATGACCTTGATGCAACTGGATGCTCCTGTAACGATGTTGATTCTTCCATCTTTTCCCTTTTCTGCAAAGGTATGTGGGGCAGATCGGCGTGCATATAATTTTAATGGAATAAAATACATGTTCTCAATTATTTGTATAAATTTGGCGAGATATTATTCTACATGTTTATGAAACGGACACTCCTTACAGTCCTTGCGTTGACAATGCTTATATGCTTTGCCGAATGCAGCAAAGATTCACAGGTTTACCTCTCAAAGGAAGGCAAACCTGTTAAGGTAGCAGATTATCTCTATTTGTATGAAAAAACGGGAAAATATCCCGATTTTGGTTGCGGAACTGAAAGATACGATATTCTGAAGGAAAACTATGAGAAGAAGAAGAACACGATGGATGACATGTATGAACTGCTCAAAATGGTTCAGTATACGCATTCATACAAGATGAAGACAACTCCTTTCTGGTGCTCAGAATTCTATGACAAGATTGGCAAAATAGACGGAAAGCCAGTAAACGCCAAGACACCAAGGGAAAAGATAATAAATGATACCCTTGTGCAGCGACAGATTGTGGAATACGAGAAATATGAGAGAAGCAAAGGAAAGTCATATAACGATAAAGCCGGCTTATGGTTCACCACACACAACACAACGTATGACATAGAGAACCGCAGGATGTGGGTTACCATACGGGAACACTATGAAAGCCGGTATGAGTTCCAACTGTAAATAAATAGAAAGCGGAGGGCAGACCAAAAAGTGATTTTCTCAACTATCGCCCTGTGGGAAATAATCAGAATATGCTGGTAGCTATTCTATTACTTTCCATCTAAGGCGCCAGACTCCATTGTTGAAATCATGGCTGAGTATTTTGAAAGTGCCAATCTCATTGGTATTGGCTACATGTGCGCCAATGCAGGCGCAGGCATCATAGGAGCCAACGCGCACTATCCTCAAGGTTTCCGAAGCATTGCCCGGCAGTTTGCTCAAATCAACGATTGAAGCAGCCTGCTCACGTGAAACGAACTCTATTGTAACGTTGAGATTGCTTGATATGACTTCATTTACCTTGCGCTCTATCTCAAGCACCTGCTCATCAGTAGGGCAGGCGCTGAGAAAATAATCGCATTTTGATTTCTTGCGCTCAATATGTGCATTGCGTGAACGCGGACAGCCGAACATCTTAACCATTGTGGCGTTAAGAATATGCTCCGCAGTATGCACAGGAGGGTATTCCTCCTTGTTATGGGCGTTAAGTACAGGTTCTTCCATAAACGAGTGGAAATCCGTGGTTTACTGAGCGTTGGTCTTTGTTTCAGCAGGAGTTTCAGCCGGGGTCTCAACCGGAGTTTCAGGAAGCACCTGCTCAATCTTCTCTATTATGATGTCGTTTACTGGAAGATCTCTTGCTCCTGTAGGAACACTGGCAATCTTGTCAATA
>JAZRWT010000230.1:0-11721 GCA_045599845.1 Candidatus Egerieisoma sp.
GGTGTTTCGCATAAATGCGAAACTTGAGTAACTGAATTTGAAAACAAACTTTATTATTCATATATATTACTATTTTTGTATAGAATACTAACAATACATTAGATATGACTAAAAAATCAACATTATTCGCTCTCATTGCCTTTGCGGCTGTGATTATTGCTGCCTCCTGCAACAATTGCTCGCAGGATGCCAAGAACTCTCCTTTCCCTGAGCTGGACCAATGGGCTGCCCAAATGGTTGCAAACAGGACAAATCAGATTGGATATCCTGTAAATCAGGACAATGCATTGAAAGATTTTTATAAATGGTTCGTTGCCAACGATCTGGAAATGGTTGCCATGAACAATGTAGGCAATCCTTTCGATGAGGAATCTCCATTGATGTCAACTCATAAATACGAAGCTGAAGCATTGGAATTCTTCAGGCCTCTGTTCGGTTTTGACCAGGACAATTTCTGGGGAATGATGAGCAGCGGCGGAACAGACGGCAACAACCACGGAATTTATTTTGGCGTCAACTATTTGAGGAACGCCACAGGCAAGATGCCAATAATGTACGTCTCGGATGAGGCGCATTATTCAAACATGAGGCTCGCCCATCTGCAGAACCTCGATATGAGGCTCATAAAGAGTGACTCCATGGGCCGCATGATTCCTTCCGAATTGGAAAAAGCACTGGACCCAACACGTCCTTGCCTTATGGTTTATGCAATGGGCTCAACTTTCAAGGGCGCAATCGATGACCAGAAAGCTCTGAACGAGATTCTTGACAAATATCCTCAGATGCCTGTTTACAGACATATTGATGCCGCTCTGTTCGGAGGCTATCTTCCTTTCACCCAGTACAGACAAATGGTTGACTCAAAGGAACTCCGCTATAATTCAATAGCAATAAGCGGTCATAAATTCTTTGGAATGGACGAACCAACCGGACTGTTCCTTACAACAAAGGATGTTTACGAACATCAGAGCAACTTTGACATTGCATACCTCAACCAGGACATGAAAATGATTTCCTGCTCACGTTCAGCACTCAGTCCGCTCAAGATGTGGTGGCTTGTAAAAACCGTTGGATATGATGTATGGCACGTTCAGGCAGAAGCCATGATTGAAAACACCGCATATCTCAAAGCCGAACTGGAAAAGATTGGCTGGCCATGCTGGGTGAACGAATACAGCAACACCGTGTTCATGAAACGTCCTTCAAAGGAAATCATAAAGAAATACTACCTTGCCTGCAACTACGATGAGCAATTCGGTGGCGAACTTGCTCACATTGTTGTAATGCAGCACGTTACCAAAGAGAAGATTGATTCGCTGGTTGCAGACATCAAAGCTTCTGCAGAATAAGTTTCATCAACATATTTTCATAGCATCACCCTGTTCATAACGCATTGTGAACGGGGTGATGTTTTTCTTGTGCTCTGCTGCCCACAGTGCGGAAGGTTTCTCTTTTTTGCGCACACCTTCCGCACTAAGCTGTATAAAAGAAGCGCCTGCTCCCAAACACAGGAGTTTACGCCTGAGCATGGAAAATTTCCCAGATGCCGCCCTTGCCGAACAGATGATTTTCAAGTTCAGGCAGGAGACCCAGACGGTAAATCAGGTCTATATTTGTGAAACGGCTGCGCATGAACGGAATGTATGAAAATGTTCTGCGCAGGCGCTCGCGGCTCACACATATCATTTCAGGCTCATAAGGCGCCCCAACTTTCCTCAGGCACTCATGCAGCTCCTTGAAAGGAATTATCTGCGCCTTCACGCGCTCTTTGATTTCACCCCAATTGTTTTTTATATTTTCCAACTGGCCATGGAGTTCCTCCTTTGTTACGTACTTTGCCTTGGTTTCCTTGAGGCAGCGTGCTTTGTGGCCCGGTTTTCCCTCGCATATTCTGCCTATGTGCTGTTCCAATACGCTCCACTCAGGCCATGCCGCCACTATTGAATCAATGTTTATCTTTTCAATATCCTTGCTTAGAAGAAACTCCCATGATGCGGTTGATACCAGTGTTCCTATTCCAACCTTGAATCCGTGTGAAACATGCTTGCCGTTGGGATACGAGAGAGCTTCCATGTCCCAGCAATGTGAGAACTGATGCTCCGTTCCGCTTGCAGGGCGGCTGCTTTGAAGCGCCTGCATTGCAAATCCGCTCATAAGCAGGCCCTCACAAAGAGCCTCGGTTTTCTCAACGTTGCCATTGAATACTGCCTGTGGATCTGATAGAGATTCCCTGAGTCCGTCCTGAACCAAGCTCCATGAAAATGAATCCACGTCCTCCGCTCCGGCATATTCAGCCAGCATCCAGTCCGCTCCGGCAGGTATCTTGGCAATCAAGTCTGCATATCCGCTTGCCGCCAGTTCCTTTGGCGCAGCCGCTGCAATTTCAGGGTCCATTATAAATGCGTACGGGGCCGGGCAATCAAAAGTCTGTTTGTTTCCATCTTTGGTAATTGACGCTCCGTATGAAGTGAATCCGTCCATTGACGCCGCTGTTCCTACGCACATATATCTGCGGCCGAGCAAATGCGAAACGTATTTGGTAAGGTCATTTATTACGCCCGAACCCACCGCAATGCATATTGTCTGCCGCTTGTTGCTTTCATGAACAGTGTCTGCCTCTGCGCTAACTGCTTGAATATTATTTGCACCTTTCCAGTTCTCCTGATTATGATTGGCTTTTGGCGTGCCTTCATGAACTTGGTTTGCCACATCAAGGTTTTCAGAACCATTCTCTGCACACTCATTCTCTTCAAGGCATAAAAGATGCTCCTTGAGCTGCTCAACGAACTTCCACTCGGCATACAAATCAGGGTCCGTGAATATGAACGGCTCATGCTGCTCCACCCCTGCCGCTTTCAGCACATTGAACACCTGCTCACCGGCAACCCTCCAGGTATTGTTGTCCGCAATTATTATTGCCCTGCATCCGCACTTGCCAATCTTCAATACACTTTTCCCCTCATCCGAATTGCGCATGCCAACATAATTGGCGTCATCATTGCATCCGGCACCGAACATCTTTATGAAAAGTTCCGCCGTACGCTTCACCGCGCCCGCCTCAATAATGCACGCCTTGGTGTCAGTGGTTCTTTTCAATGCCCTCTCAATTTTGCTCAATCTTTCTTCCATATCTGAAATTTTTCTTTACTCAAGTTTCGCAAGCATTAAATTTATTTCTTATCAAAAACGTACTGGGGCTTGCGAAACTTTTGTTCTTTATTATTTGCTTTCCCCGCCACCATCTGCTTGTGTTTTGTCACCTTTTGCCATTATTTGTGATCATTCACCACTTCCACCACCACTCCGGTCATGTTTTTGTCTTAAAACTTGACCACTACCCTTCCCGAATGCCTCTTCGGTCATGTTTTTGTCTCAAAACTTGACCACTACCATTCCCGAATGTCTCTTCGGTCATGTTTTTGTCTCAAAACTTGACCATTACCCTTCCCGAACGCCTCTCCGGTCATGTTTTTGTATCAAAACTTGACCACCACCCTTTCCGAACGCCAATCCGGTCATGTTTTTGTATCAAAACTTGACCATTACCCTTCCCGAACGCCTCTTCGGTCATGTTTTTGTCTCAAAACTTGACCATTACCCTTTCCGAACGCCAATCCGGTCATGTTTTTGTCTCAAAACTTGACCACTACCCTTCCCGAACGTCTCTCCGGTCATATTTTTGTCTAAAAACTTGACCATTACCCTTCCCGAATGCCACTCCGGTCATGTTTTTGCCTCAAAACTTGACCATTACCCTTTCCGAACACCTCTCCGGGCATGTTTTTGTATCAAAACTTGACCATTACCCTTCCCGAACGCCTCTTCGGTCATGTTTTTGTATCAAAACTTGACCGAACCGGTGAGCACGAACGGGGAAACGTCCGGGGAAGAGGAGCCCTGCCAACGGTAGAGGCGGGCCTCACAGTAATTGTTGCCGTCTGAAGCCCCATTGTGGCTGATATAGAACAAACTATCGCCCAGTGGGCAAAGACCGGTACTGCCCCATTTGAAATGCCAGGCTCCGCTTACTTCCAGCTGTTCTACCAAAGAAGTGCAATAAGGAACGCCTTCCAAGCATGCAGATGAAGCCAGCTGGTTCATATCCAGCGCAAACAAACTGTAATTGGGCCATTGCCGCTTGTGCCCCTTGTAAACTGCCATGAACATTTTATTGCTTGAACTGTCATATGCAAGGTTCTGAACGCCCCATTGGGTATTGCCCGTGTGCACGAAATATTTATGTACAGGGGTGAGTTGCCGTGAACCGTTCCTGCATGAAGAAGTTTCGCAGGACTGGGAACCGGTACAAGAAGAGGAATCATTCCGGGCCTGAGAAAGGATGTCATCAAGTTTGTATGCAAGAATCACATTGTAATCGTTGTCCGTACGGGTGGTATCGCCATAAATTCCATACGCAACATATACGTAACGTTCCTGCTCGCTACTCTCTGCCCCGTTCACGAAGCCGGGCCCTATAGTTACACCGTCTATGCCGGAACATGCGAATCTGTGCTCAAGAGATTCACCGTTCACGTTCACTTTTGCCCTGTAATCATTGCAGACTTCCTCAAGACGGACAAGAGCCATTACCTCCTCCTGCTTCATTCCTTTGCGCGTGAGTTTGTCAATGTCAATCACCGCCAGATAAAAACCTGCCTGCTCACGTGTCCATGCCTCCTGCCCTAATTTCTGAGCAATGTTCCTACCTATCTCATCGTCCTTGATCTCAAGGGAAGCAATCACTTTGCGGCTCTTGCCATCAAAAGTCATGGCGCCTATATGCCCATTGATATCTGCAATTGATGCAACAATATTGCCTTCCATATCCGTTTTGAAAAAGGCGCTTGTAAACGAGAAGTACATGCAGGCGGCCTGTGAATCGCAGGCCAGACCCTGAACGTGGAATTTTCCACCGTTCACTCTCACACAGCCAGGGGACCGAACAATATTTTCAGCATTTGTTGCAGAAGGAGTTTGGGCGTAAGCCTTGTTTGAAAAATTTATGGACGCAAAAAATAAAAACGCAAGAAAACAAAATACGGATTTCAAATACCTTGTCATAACTGCACGGAATGAAACTGCACAAAAATATCAGAAAACATCATACGAACTACAGTTCCCTTGTCATACTGGAATGGAACTGCACGAAACAAGCATCAGTTGGAATAATTTGACTTGAAATAATCAAACACTCCTATGCGATAATTTTTAACAGGACGTCTGCGGTCCTGCATCTTCATTGTCTGGCAAAGAGGCATAGTCTTGAGATTCTCTGTTGAGCACTCTTTGAGAAAGAGCATGAGCTGAGGAAGGTTCTCATACATAGGTTTTTCTGCCAGCGAATGGTCCACTCCCTGATAGCTGTAGAATGTGTATGAAGCATACTCAACACCAGCTTCTTCATAGGCTCTGAGCGTGGCTGCCAGTTCAGCGCTGGAAGCAAGGGCGGAGTTTGTCTGCCCGGTTGAATCATTGGCATTTGATACCTCGGACTGGTTTCCAGTTCCATGGAAATATTTCCTGCGCATTTTTCTTAGGGCCTTGCGTGCACGCCTGTCAACGGATTTATTGAAATCATCCAGACTTGAGGCTATAACAGAAGAGCCGTTGAGGGAGCACCAAGGAGTACGTATCTTGCCATAAGGAACGTTTGAATCGGCATCGCCATGGAAAAAGAGTATAGGACAAGGTCGTCTGTCCCATTTGAGGCTTCCTTTCTGAAGGAGGATGGCTCCTGAAAAAGCTATGACTCCGCTATAGTCAAAATCCTCTGGAAGTACTTTGCACTGGTCTGCACAGAGTTGATATTCAGCCTGCAGTACCGTTATTGCACCCGCGCTGGAACCCGAAATGAAAATACGTGAAGGATCAACGCCCCATTCTGAACTTTTGTTCAAAACAAATTTTGTTGCATTGAAAAGATCTTCAACAGCTATGTCAACACTGGTCATGAATCTGCCTACTGCATATTTTGCAAAGGCAACCTTGTTGGCACGATGCTCGAATGGAGTCTGCAGACCAAGCCTGTAATCTATTGACACCACATTATATCCATTGGATGCCAGATAATTGAAATAGTCAAGATACTTTTCCCTGTCACGCGCACCATGGCTGAATCCTCCACCAAAGACAAAAATCATGCATGGCTGAAGAGCTTCGTCAGTTACAGGACAGTAGTAGCGGTCAAGAAATAGGCTGTCAATCTTCAAATCGCTCCCTGTCCCCGAACTGAGGCATGAATAAAGATAAGTTTCCTTGATAACGTTTTTCGAATCAATCATTATGTTCATCAAATATGCCGGATTGTTTCCGTCTTCGTATGCCCGGTGGCCTGTTTTCCCTGCTTGGTTACTGTGGCTGCAGGAACAAAGAAGCGCCGCCAGTACTGTCAGAAACAGAATCGTTCCTGTAAAGTGTTTGTTATGTGCTTTCATATTATCCTTTATATGCCCAGGTTGGGCAAGTATTCAATTCATTTCAGGTGCTTGGCACAAACTGGAACTTGAGGATTCAATGCATTCAAAAATCATGCATATTTTGCAAAACTTGAGCAAGCAATTCGCTTACATCTCTGCTTTCATATCCCCGCCCAATAGCAAATCTGAACAATTTAGCATACAATTTCTGCTTCTGCTCATAATCAAGTGACTTATAATCAGCGCCTCTAAGCAATGAAACCAGCTTTTTACCCACCAATTGGCGCAAATTCTCCTGTTCCAGACTTTCATGGTCCGCTTCAGAGTCTTCCATGTGCGAATCCAATCTGTTAACAGTCAGCCCATGCAGAACAGCTTCATCAATAATATCGGACCCTATTCCAAAACCGGAAAGGCTGTTTCTCACTTTCACGCTTCCCCATTTGAAAAGCCGCATCTTATCTGAGGCGTACGCCATGGCAAAACGCCGGTCATCAACAAAACCCTCTTCAACAAGCAGGTCAAGCACTGACTCTATTTCTTCCGGACTCAAGCACCGCGATAGTATCCTGCACCTGCAAAGATACCGCCTCACTTGAAAACTGCACTTTTCAGCCTGTGAACAGAATTTCATTGCACGGGCCAAAGCCTTCTCGAATGCTCCATCGCAGTGCAATGAACTTCCTTTCAAACTCTCTGCCGGCAATCCGCTCATTATTTTTTCAAAAGGACTTAAAAATAATATCCCAAAGAAAGATACAATCCTGTATTCCTGCTGAAGGTTGAATAATGTGCTGTAAGACCTATAGGTCCTATAGGAGTATCGTACTGATACATCAGGCCATAACCACCGTAGCCGCGGCCGTCTGTGTTGAACATTGACTCAAAAATATCTGCGGTACGCAACCAGCTGGCAATTGCCGAAACATAGTGCTTGGTCCACAATCTGCATCTGAGAGTGGCAGAACCTATTATAGCATTGTCTTCCACCATTTCAATATTGTTGATTCCAACAAAGGACATCTGATGGTCAACATATCTTCCGTTTTCCATTCCACCAACGTAATTGCAGAAAGGAATCCAATCACTTCCGTACTCTCCAAGCATTCTGTATGAAACTTCAGGGATGAAGCACAATCGGTCTGTTAAACTTATGCTGGCGTTGGCCCTGATGCGGAAAGTTGAGAACCAATGCTCGTTGGAGCCTACGTCTCCGAACACCAGTTCATATCCGCCATCTACAAAACCTCCGTCTGTAGGGAAATACTTGGAGTCACGGTCATCGAACTGGAATTTTCCGAATGCGCTCAGGAAATTGAGGTCACCTCCGGAATAGCTGTACTCTGTACGCAGAAAATCATCTGTATGGTAATTCTGATATTTCAGTCCCAGATTAATATTGAAATCCCTCAAATAAAGATTTGACATGGAAAACATAACGCGCTGAGTATTGAATCGCAGATGCGATGAAACCTTTCCATTGTCGTAAATGCTTACGTCCTCCTTCTTGAACATGTACTCCAGACTGATTTTTGAGAAGTGCTGGAAAGTATAGGCGGTATTCAACTTTATATATGGATTGTAGCTCAACCTGCAGGTCAAGGCTACAGACGGCCCGAACAATGCCTTCGTATGTATTCCCAGATGCAGAAGAACAGCCGCAGCCTCTTCAGTATCATAACGTACACCCACTCCGGCCTCGTTCACAGGCCCTGGAGTAAGATTGAGCACCAAAGTATCCGGATATTGAGGATCCTTACCTTTCATTGAATAGGTTACGGAATTGAATGCCCCTGTTCCATAGAATCTGGAGATGGCCTTGTTTATGTCATCACCGGTAATCACTCCTTTGTACGGTATCTTGTTCGAATTGTTCTTCTTTATTTTCCTCATCAAACCACCCCTTCTGAGAATCCACTGCTGCTGGTCCTCACCTACTCCGTGAACCTCTATTTGCGAAATGTAGAACAGGTCCTTTGATATAGGAACTGCATTGTATGTCCTCACATTGTTCCTCACAGGAGGCTCCTGCTCATATTCCTTCAATTGTCTGGCCAATGACGCAAGTTCCTTGTATTTGTAAAGTGCAGCCGCCTCGCCCCTTTCAATGAGCGAATCTATGGAGGACCTGCTGAAGGAGAAAGTACTGAACCCTGTCATATCAGGTTTCACATATATGTTGGTCTGCTCTATGTTCTGTTTGTAGGTTTCATTACCCAGCAGACTTATCAATTGCTGAACAACATTAGTGAATGACTTGAGTTCTTCATTGGTATAGAGTTCGTCCGATATGTCAACTCCAATGACTATGTCGGCCCCAAGGCTCTTTGCCACGTCAACAGGATAATTGTCAACAACTCCACCATCAACCAGCACCCTTCCATCAAGCTCCACCGCCTCAAAGAATCCGGGTATTGCCATTGTAGCGCGCATTGCCTTTGGCAGGGAACCCTCTCTGAGTACAACCCTGGCACCCGATGAAAGGTCTGTTGCCACACAGGCGAATTCTTTTGGCAATTGATCGAACCTGAGTGAATCCCTGTAACCTCCAACATATCCGTTAAGTACATTGAAAACGTTCTGTCCGTTAACCATACCGCTGTTCAGCATTGACTCCCTGTTCTGCCAGGTTCCGTAGAAAGGTACCTTCAGGACATAAATCTGGTCCTCTTCCTTTGAACGGAAAGATGCATCCCTTCTTATGGCCACGTTACTAAGAATGAATTTCCAGTTCATTGTCTGGAACATTTCCTGAATGTCCTGGGCTTTGTATCCAATGGAATAAATACCTCCCACAAGTCCGCCGATACTTGTTCCAACAACCATGTCAACAGGTATTCCTATTTCTTCAATGACCTTGAGCACACCAACATGCGCCGCACCCTTTGCACCACCGCCGCACAGCACTACAGCCACCTTTGGCCTTTGTTTCCTGCCGCGCAGCTCTTCCGGCATTACGAACACGGTGTCAGGAGTCATCTTTATATTAAGTTTTGCCCTGTCCGCCCAGGTATTGGATGTGTTGTCCTCATTGGTTTGAGCACTGAGGGCATACGAGAACAAAACGAACGCCAGGAACGCAATTGAAAATCTTATATATATTGATCTGTTCATAATTCACCATTATTACTGTTTTTTCTATGCTCCCCGCTCAAAAGCCCGCAGGCAGCAAATATGTCTTCACCGCGGGAAGCGCGTATAGTTGCCGTTATTCCACCCGAAGAGAGCCTGTTCCTGAACATTTCCATTGCGCTCAGAGGCGATGTCTTCAAAGGCGAATCAGGTATGGCATGAAAACGTATGAGGTTCACCCTGCACTCCAGCCCCTTGAGCAATCGTATCAAGGCATCTGCGTGGGTCTTTGAATCGTTCACTCCGCTGAATACGGTATATTCGAAACTTACCCTTCTCTGCCCTGTGAAATCATACTTCTTTAGCAATGCAATAACTTTTTCAATGGGCCAGGCCTTCTCCATAGGCATAAGTTCCATACGTTGCGATGGGAAAGGATTATGGAGCGATATTGCTATATGAACCTTTGTGCTGTCAAGCAGAACTTTCAGCTTTGGAATCACACCTATGCTGCTCACGGTTATTCTTTTTGGTGACCATGCGAAACCCCATGGAGCCGTGAGTATCTCCAGAGCTCCGAGCACCGCCTCAAGATTGTCCATTGGCTCGCCCATACCCATGAACACTGTGTTTGTAAGCTGCTCGTGCTCATCTATGCCAAGGAACTGCCCTATTATCTGAGCTGTACTCAGATTACCATGAAAGCCCTGCCTGCCTGTCATGCAGAAGCGGCAGCCCATCCTGCAGCCTGCCTGCGATGAAACGCAGAGAGTGCTGCGTTCTCCATCGGGTATCATTACCGCCTCAACTGCCATGTCTGTATGAGTGGCAAAGAGATATTTTTTTGTACCATCGGCACTGGTATGCACCGTTAGAGGAGAAGGCACCCCAACCTCATATTTGCTGCCAAGACGTTCTCTGGCCAGTTTTGAAAGGTTGCTCATCCGGTCTATTGAGCGGCAGTGCTTCACATAAATCCATCGTGCAATCTGAGAAGCAGTGAATGCAGGCAGGCCTTCCTCAAGAACAATCTCTTGAAGTTTTGCCAGATTCATTCCTATTAACGAAGTCTTTCCCTGCATTTTACAAAAATAATAATAACCCTGTTTGCAAAGGTAAGGCTTAATAATCAGAAATCCAATCTGCCTGCTCCGATTCATGTTGAACCGAGAATGTTGTTCACCGTAGGGCTTCTTGCAATTATGAATGGCGGTGGTTATCTTTGTGAACTATGATTGACCAGCAGACAATAGAAAGAATTCTTGATGCCACCCGCATTGAAGAGGTTGTGGGGGATTTCGTGAGCCTTAAAAGAAGGGGCGCCAACCTCATTGCCTGCTGTCCTTTCCATAACGAAAAGACTCCAAGTTTCAGCGTGTCGCCAACCAAGGGCATTTTCAAATGTTTCGGTTGCGGCAAGGCCGGCAGTGCCGTATCTTTCATAATGGAGCATGAGCACATAAGCTATGTTGAGGCACTCAAATATCTGGGACGCAAATACGGTATTGAAATACGAGAGAGCAACGAAAGCCCGGAGGATGTGCAGAGAAGACTTCTCACCGAATCTCTGCTCATTGTAAACAACTTTGCCAAAGAATTCTTTGCAGCAAAACTCCAGGACCCTAAGGAGGGCTATATTGGCCTGAGCTATTTTCAGGAACGTGGCTTCAATGAACAGACAATACGCAAATTCGGCCTGGGATATTCTCCGGACACTTCACGCGCATTCACAACTCAGGCACAGCTCAAAGGTTATAAGACAGAGCACCTGCTGAAAACCGGCCTTGTTTGCCAGAGTCAGGAACGAGGCGATTTGTTTGACCGTTTCCGCGGCCGCGTAATGTTCCCATGGCACTCAATAAGCGGCAAGGTAATTGCGTTCGGAGGCAGAATACTCTCTTCAGACAAGACCAAGGCAAAATACGTGAACTCCCCGGAGAGTGAGATTTTCGTAAAGAACAAATCGCTGTACGGCATTTTCGAAGCCAAAGCTGCAATAGCAAAGAAAGACAATTGCTATCTGGTTGAGGGTTATACCGATGTAATCCAGTTCCATCAGAGTGGAGTTGAAAACGTTGTTGCCAGCGGAGGCACTTCCCTTACTTCAGGCCAGATTGCCCTTATCAAGCGCTTTACGAACAATATCACAGTACTTTACGATGGTGACTGGGCCGGCATCAAGGCCTCCATCCGTGGAATAGACATGTTCCTCAAGGAAGGCATGAACGTGAAG
>JAZRWT010000231.1:0-5369 GCA_045599845.1 Candidatus Egerieisoma sp.
CATTTCAACGCGCCCCGGGTCACCTACCAGAATCACATTCCCGGCCAGCTGCTCGGGTCTGATATGCAAATGGAATATTGAACCATCGCTGTTAATGATGAGTTCAGATTCAGGTATAATTCTCATAATCAATTATTTAAATAATACGCATTTACACATGGCCATATCAAGCCATTTTATCTTTCAAAGGTAACAAATATTTCAATAAACCCCAAGTTTATATACCTGGAAACTTCATTGCCCGCTACCATAGATTATTGGAATAGTTTTTGTATTTTTGTAGCTTATACATGAAAACCACACATCAAAAATGATACAGAGAATACAAACTTTATTCCTTCTGGCAACCGCCGGTCTGCTGGGTTCGCTCTTTTTCAGCAGGTTCTGCTACACCACGGAAATGGTTGTCAAATACACCCAAAGCCTTTATCTGCTGATATTCATAGCAACCACCTTCTTCCTCACTGTTTTTGCCATTGTGAAATTCAAGGACAGGATGATGCAGTTGCGGGTAAGCATTATCAACATCCTGCTGCTTATAGGGTTCCAGATATGGATTGCCGTCATATTCTTCAAGGAAGACCACGGAGTAGCATTCTCCATCACAGCGGTTTTCCCTGTTATATGCGCAATTCTTACTGCGATGGCCGTGAAATATATAGCGCGTGATGAAGCTCTGGTACGCAGTGCATACTCCCTGCGCAAAGCAAAGAAGAACCGCAAAGGCGTTTTCAAGAAACAGAAATAACAGAAATAAGTTACAGGATGGACTCAGGGAGGACATACAAGACCATTGTTGCAACGGTTGCCGCGCTGATCATTGCTATCGGTGCAATGGGGCAGTATGACCTCAACCAATTCTTCATGAGAGGAAGGCAGATGCTCATAGACGGGAAGTACTCATCTGCAATAGACAATTTCAGCATGCTCATAAGATTGGATACAACTTCCTACGACGGCTACCTGATGCGAGGAATAGCCAAGTACAATCTCGGAGACTATATGGGTGCCCAGGAGGACTTTGACAACAGTCTCAGGCTGAATCCCATTTATACCCCGGCATATCATTACAGAGCAATAACACTGAGCCGTACGGGTAAATACGAGGAAGCGCTCAAGGATCTGCAGGAGGCCATTGACCTGAGACCTTCATATGACGGGCTTTTCTTCAGCCGCGGAGTTACATACTTCCTGAGCCAGCAGTTCGAGAAGGCCATCTCCGATTTCAACCGTTTCATAGCCAAAGTCCCGAAGGAATCTGACGCATACCTGAACAGAGGCGCATGCTACCTTTATCTCAAGGATACGGTGAGTGCGCTCAAGGACTACAATATTGCCATAAACCTGAACATGTTTGACCCGGAGGGATTTATAAGGAGGTCAAGGATTTACGCAATGCAGGGGCAGAAGGAACTTGCTCTGGAGGACCTTGACCAGGCAATAAAGCTGGATTCCCTTAACAGTTTCGCATACTTCAACAGGGCTCTCATAAAATATGATGCAATGGAACTTGGAGGAGCCCTTGAAGATTTCAACAAAGTTCTCGAACAGGACCCCGGCAACGCTCTCACACTGTATAACAGGGCATTGCTGGAAAGTCAGATTGGGGACTACAACAACGCCCTGAGCGATTACGACAGGGTGATAGCAGTAAATCCTGAAAACGTTCTTGCATACTTCAACAGAGGAGCGGTTCTGCTGCAGATGGGCATGTACCGCGATGCACTCAACGATTACACCAAAGCAATAGAGCTCTACCCGGATTTTGCAAAGGCCTACTACAACAGATCCTATGTAAAGAATCATCTTGGCCAGCACGCCAGCGCCAAAAAGGATTGGGACACGGCGGAGCGAAAAGTCAAGGAATACAGGGAAAAGACAGCAGACACGAGCAATCTTGGAATTTTTGCTGATACCTCCAAGAAATTCGACAATCTGCTTGCCCTGGATGCGGACTTTGCAAAGAAGGATTTCAACAACGAACTTCTCCAGAACAGGGATATAAACATAAAGCTCAAGCCTCTGTTCAAATTCAACCTTCAGGAAGATGAACGTACTATCATGGCTCTGCAAACGGTTTATGAATCTAAAAAGGTTGATTCATTCATAAATGGCTCCCCTATTCCTCTCGCACTTGACGCCCGCAACAATGCAGGTTCAGACGCTGTCTCAGAAAAGGAACTTGCCGGATATGAACAGATGGTCAGAGATTACAGGAGCCGCATTGCAGGAGCAAAGGCCAATGCTTCCGCCACATCAATGGCTGAGTTTGCAATGGGAGTGATAAACGGGGAGCAGAGCATGTTCAATTCCGCGCTGGAATGTTATAACAAAGCAATTGAAGAATATCCGAAGCAGGCATATTATTTCATTAACCGTGGAGTGCTCCAGGCCGAGATGATAGACTTCATTTCCAGCATGGAAAGCAACGTTCAAATACTCTCGCTGGACAACACACGTACAGCCCGCGCAAGGGTTCAGGAACAATCATACAAGAAATATGATTATTCCGCATCTATTGCCGATATGAAGAATGCATTGTCTATAGAACCGGGATTCCCGTTTGCGTACTATAATCTTGGCAATCTGTTCTGTCTGAGCGGAGATCTGCCTGAAGCCATAAACCAATATTCAAAGGCTATAAAGGCGTTCAACAATTTTGCGGAAGCCTACTTCAACAGAGGACTTGTCCTCATTTACCTCAAAGACAAGCAGAAAGGCTGCATAGACCTGAGCAAGGCAGGTGAATTGGGTGTCAAGGATGCATACCCTACAATAAAGAAATACTGCACCAAGGAATAATTATATAACCCATATAAAATTTGACAGCTATGAAAATTTCAAAGGTTCTTGCATGCTGCGTTTGCTCAGCGGCAATAACGGCGTTTTTAGCATTGGGCGCAAGCGCTCAGGAAGTCAATGCGGATGCATCAGAAAACAATACCGTAAAGGCAGATGAGCAGGAGGCTCCTGTATTGATCAAGGCAGTCAGGACTGTTGATGGTGCTTTCCTCAACTCATCGGCAGGCGGTGACAGACTCGGTGGCAATAAAATAGGCTACCTCTCCCCTGACATTGTGATGGAAGTTCTGGAAACAACCGAGGACATAGGTGCCGGCCCGCTTTACAAAGTGAGACTTTCCGAGAACAGAATAGCTTATATAATGCCTGAAAACGTTGTTGACACGCTGGTTGAACCTGATTATTTCAAGACAGCGGTTGCAGGCAGCGGCAGCGTTGCAAACGTTGGAAAGGCAGACAAGATTGCTCTTGGCATAGGTGCCAGGAAGCCGTATCTTGTATATGAGGAACTTGACCCGCACATAATGACCATTGATATCTATGGTGTGAACAACAACATAAACTGGCTCACCCAGAAACTGGACCTCAAGGCTGTGAAATCAGTTGACCTCATACAGCTTGACGGTGACATTCTCAGAGTTAAAGTTGTTTTCCAAAAGAACGTTGCCTGGGGATACAGAATAGGCTACAATGGCAACACATTGGAAGTTTATCTCAAACACCTTCCTGACAAATTCTCTCTCAAAGGCATGACAGTTGCCCTTGATGCAGGACACGGTGGAGACCAGCCGGGTGCCATTTCACACAAGATGCGCATGAATGAAAAGGACATAAACCTTGATTTTGCGTATCAGCTCAAGAGAATGCTTGAGGACAAAGGCGCCAGGGTTGTTCTCACAAGGCCGGATGACAGAACCATGACAATGAGCGAAAGAAAGGCGGTGGCCCTTGAGAACGATGTTGACTTCCTTATTTCACTGCATAACAATGCGGCAGGTCCAAAGGTAAGGGGCACAAGCACATACTACAAATACATAGTTAACAGGGATCTGGCAAGATGCATTCTCGAGCAGGTAATCACGCTGCCTGACGTTGGATATTTCGGTCTGGTTGGCAATTTCAATTTCTCACTCGGACAACCTGTTGAATATCCGAACGCACTTCTTGAAGGACTTTTCATGTCTAACGAACAGGATGAGGCCATGCTGGCAAACCCGAAATTCCGTACTAAAATGATGGAGAAGACCTTGAAGGGAATTGAGAACTGGCTAAAGAACTGCAAGAAAGCCTGCAAATAATATTTAAGGGACAATGGAACTGAAATACTCGGAAAGACTTTCAAGGCTGGTTCTCATACTGCTTTCACTGGCAATTGCCGGAGCAGTGGTATGGTATCTTCGCGGAATTCTGCTTTATCTTGTTCTCGCGGCAGTGGTCACGCTTATTGCTCACCCTCTGTTTGCCATTCTGAAAAAGGTACATATCAGAAGATTCCACCTGCCGGACTGGCTTGCTTCAATATTGTCCTTGTGCAGTATTCTGGCAGTAATCATAGGAGTGATAACCTTTACCGCCCCGCTCATTCACAGCGTGGTGCACGAGATTTCCACCATTGACCCGCAAAGTTTCACGCAAGCTGTTTCTCTTCCTTTGGCTCAGGCCAACGAATGGGCCATACGGACTTTCCCGGATTTGGGCAGAGATTTCAAGATTGAAACAATAATCCTGGAGCACCTCAACGGACTCCTGAGTGTAAGTGCCATAACATCTGTGGTGAGCTCGGTAACTTCAGTGGTTGCAAAGACCGCAATCGCCCTCTTTGCAACCATTTTCATTTCTTTCTTTGCCATAAAGAATTACACAAAGATTTCACCTACCGTGGCATCTTTCTTTCCGGAAAGATATTCAGATAAAATCAAAGCCTCCATGTCTGAAATAGGCAGACTGATATCAAGATACTTCGTTGGGATTTTCTGCGAAATTCTGGCCGTATCATCAATCAATTTCCTTGGACTGCTGATAGTTGCACAAATGGGATTGAAATACTCCGCAGGCATTGCCTTCATAACGGGAATACTCAACATAATTCCTTACATAGGCCCTATCTGTGGTACCATACTTGGCATAACAATTTCGCTTGCAGTAAAATATGATTCTGTAGTGGCATACGGACTTGCTGTGGAACCTATAACTTTCATAATGATAGTTGCAGGCATTTTCATATTCACCCAAATGCTGGACGCATATTTCATGCAGCCAACCATATATTCAAACAGCGTAAAGGCCCATCCTCTGGAGATTTTTCTTGTTATACTCGTAGCAAGCTACATTGGCGGGGTCGTTGGCATGCTTTGCGCAATACCCGCATATACTGTAGTGAGGGTGATAGCCAGACAATTCTTCCGCTATTCATTCGGTTCCTCAAGTGAACACAACGGAGAGTAACTGAAAAGGCGCATCAGTCGGAAAATAAAAGGGGCTGACTAAAAAGGCGCATCAGCGCCGTGTTGGAGCGTCAGCGAGACTTTCTCAGAGAAAGTCGAAGCAGCGAAAACACCCGCTGGAAC
>JAZRWT010000232.1:0-14219 GCA_045599845.1 Candidatus Egerieisoma sp.
CGCTATATGATGATGCATATGAACTATGGTATATATGACAGCATAAGAATAATTCCAGAGGAACTTTCAAAGGACATGCAGATTCCAAGAAGCTTCTATTCTCACAAAGTTGGCGGACCGGCCCTTACGGATTCACAGTCAGACGAACCGGAGGCAGTGAAGGAGAAAATCGTTACGGAAAACTATTGCATAACCCTCTGGAGAACCAACAGATTTGACGAGGAAGTTGAAATGGTTGGCCATACAGGTGGAGCATACGGCCTTTGCAGTGCAATGTTCTTCAATCCTGAAGAAAAATACGGATTTGTTGTAATAAGCAGTGGCTCAAAGGGCAGCAGCGTTCACAACAATGTTGTAAGCATGCTATACAAGCATTTCATCAAAGGTGAAGATTAGAAATCAGGTTTCGCAGGCCGAGTGTAAGTTCTTGAAAAGGAATAAATTAAATGCTTGCGGAACTTGAGTTAAAAACCTGTGTAGGTGAAAGGAGTGATTGCAAGCAGTTCTTCCTTCACCGCTTCAGGAACATTGAGAGAAACAATGAAAGAGGCCATGTCGCTCTGCGATATGGCTTTTTTGCCTCTGGTAAGAGCCTTCAAGGCCTCGTATGGTTCAGGATAGCCAACGCGGCGCAGAACGGTCTGAATTCCCTCTGAAACAATAGCCCAGTTGGCGTTCAAATCTTCGTTGAGCTTCTCTTCGTTTATGATGAGTTTGCCAAGACCTTTAAGTACGGAATTAATGGCTATTAGAGAATGGCCGAAAGGCACGCCAATGTTTCTCAGAACCGTTGAATCGGTCAAATCACGCTGGAGCCTTGAAACAGGCAGCTTTGAAGACAGGAATCCGAATAAGGCGTTTGCAATTCCGGCATTGCCTTCAGCATTCTCAAAATCAATTGGATTCACTTTCTGAGGCATTGCTGAGGAACCTACTTCGCTTGCTACGACTCTCTGGCGGAAATATTCCATTGAAATGTATGTCCAGCAATCGCGGCACAAATCAATGAGTATAGTGTTGATTCTCTTTACGTTGTCGAACAATGCCGCAAGATTGTCGTAATGTTCTATCTGGGTGGTGGGGTAGGAGCGCCTGAGCCCGAGCCCTGCTATGAATTCATTGGCGAATCTGTTCCAGTCAACACCGGGATATGCGCATTTATGGGCATTCATATTTCCAACGGCACCACCGAACTTCGCACAGAAAGGCACCTCTTTCAGCTGCCTGAGCTGTTCTTTCAACCTCACACTGAACACCTGAAGCTCCTTTCCTACCCTTGTAGGGACCGCAGCCTGCCCGTGGGTGTGCGCCAGCATTGGAATATCCGCCCACTCGGCCGATAGTTCATCAATCCTTTCCACCAGCATTTTTGTGCTCTTTCCATATACTTCTTCCATCATCTCCTTGAGAGCCAGCGGAATGGCTGTGTTGTTGATGTCCTGTGAAGTGAGGCCGAAATGTATGAACTCCTTGTATTGCTCCAGCCCGAGCCTGCCGAATCTGTCTTTTATGAAATATTCAACGGCCTTAACGTCGTGGTTGGTTCTACTTTCGATATCCTTTATTGCAATGGCATCGGGAAGTGTGAAATTCCTGTAAATGTCCCTTAAAGCATTTATGAGTTCATCATTTTTTGATAAACTATCGCCAAGTTGGAAAATATTCCAGGAAGAGAGTGCTATGAAATACTCGATTTCAATGCGGACTCTGTACTTGATAAGTGCGTATTCGGAAAAATACTGGCGCAAGTCTGCGGTTTGTCGGGCATACCGGCCATCCAAAGGTGAAACTGAGGTAAGAGCAATCTCCCTGTCCTGCATTTTATTCTGTTTTTTCATTGTCAACTATGAAAACTTCCTCATTGGGAGCATGAAAATAATAATGCTCGCGGGCGAATTTTTCAAGAGAGTCACGATTGGACTGGAGCTGCACCAGTTTTTCGTCAATGGATTTTATAGATTCCTTGTAATAATCAATCTGTTTGTTCTGTTCAGACAATTTGTGCAGATCTGAAATCCAGTCTTCAATGGTGGTAGGAGAGAGAATTGTTACCCACAAAACAAAGAAAACGCTGGCTATCAGAAATTTATTGCTTATTATACGAAAAATGATGTTGTTACGTATGTTGTTTCCTATCTTCTTGAAATTCATAGTCAAAATATTATATTACAAAGGTATAAAAAATGACGATAATTGTTATATTTGTGAGTAATAAACCAAATATTTGCAAAAATGAAGCCTAGTTTGTTGATTTTGGCTGCAGGAATGGGCAGCAGATATGGAGGTCTCAAACAAATGGACCAATTAGGTCCCGCAGGAGAGACAATCATGGATTATTCAGTGTACGATGCGGTTCAGGCAGGATTCGGAAAGGTGGTCTTTGTAATCAGGAAGTCCTTTGCTCAGCAATTCAAAGATATGGTTGTACCTAAATACAGCAAGCTCGTTGAGCTGGATTTCGTTGAGCAGGAACTGGACAAGCTCCCGGAGGGTTTCGTCCTGAATCCTGGCAGGGAGAAACCTTGGGGCACAGGCCACGCCATGCTTATGGCAAAGGACGTGATAGACACTCCTTTTGCAGTTATCAATGCAGACGATTTTTACGGACGTGATGCTTTTCGTGTCCTTGCTGAATTCTTCAAGGGTATTGACAACGATTCCTGGAAATTCTCAATGGCCGGATTCAGTCTTGGCAAAACACTCTCGGAAAGCGGCGGTGTATCAAGAGGTATATGCACTACTGATTCAGAGGGATATCTTACAAGCGTGGTTGAACATCATAATATCAAGAGAGAGGCCAATGGCGTATGGACAGACACCCAGGACGGCACTTCCCGTATGAAAACCGATGAAAATGCATATTGTTCAATGAATTTCTGGGGTTTCACCCCGCAGATCTTCAAATATTCCGAGGAAATGTTCAAGGAATTCCTGGAGCAGAACATAAACGAGCCAAAGAAGGAGTTCTACATTCCTTTCATTGCAAACAGGCTCATTGAAACCGGCAAGGCAAGTATCAAAGTCCTGCCAACTTCCGCACAGTGGTTCGGTGTTACTTTCAAGGAGGACAGACCTCTTGTTGTTGAACGCTTTGCTTCACTGGCTAATGAAGGCGTTTATCCAAGTCCCTTGTTTTCATGCAGATAAATTGAAGAATAATTTTCGGCATGTTTTTTGTTTTTCAATATAGAGAATACAAATCATTTGATAACTAAAAATATGAAAGAGCTTAAGAAATTGGATGTGGAGCAACTGAAAAATGTGACAGGCGGGATGCTCCTTGCTTCCAATAGCAGAGATATGCCACTACTATACTACTATAAGCCAAAATTTGGCGGTGCGCTGCTTCTGGCCCTGATAACATTGGCAGGACAGCTTCTAGGGTCATTTGTATGGGTCATTTGTGCCTTTCTTGAGTCACTGATAAGCGGAGAAAAAATGGCACTGTCTGCGGATAATATGAATATTCTGCTCGTGTATGTAGTTTCGTTCATTCCCGTTGCGTTTTTCATCTGGAGAAGAAGTCTTACTTTCAAAGCACATGGAGAGGCTCCGGTTCCTTTGAATGCATTCCACACTTCAGCGTCAAGAAACTTTTCCGCTGCTATCGTTACCTGTCTGGTGGTTCTGCTTACGTTCTGCCTCATAATCCTCATTGAACCTATTGAGAGGCTGATGCCTGAATCGGAAGCCCTTAAACAGATTTTCTATATGATAAGGCAGCGGCCTGTTAACGCTGCGCTAAGTGTGTGCATTGCAGCTCCAATATTGGAGGAACTGGTTTGCAGAGGCTTTATCATGCGAGGTCTGCTTCAGCATTACAGGCCTTGGCTGGCAATAGTCATAAGTGCGTTCCTCTTTGCTGCAATACACGGAAATCTGGCACAGGGTGTGACCGCGTTCCTTCTTGGCCTGCTTCTTGGCTGGGTATATTATAGAACGGGCTCCCTGCTGTTGTCAATGATGATTCATTTCATTGTAAACACATCAAGCACGGTTCTCGCCCTCATTCCTTCAATACCGGAAGACGCAACACTCAGATCTCTTCTGTTTTCAGATGGGCCGGCATTGGATTATTACATTTTCTTTGCTTTCGTTGCAGTTCTGGCAGTAGCCATAATAGCGATACTGCATAAGAATCTTCCATCTTCAACCAGCTTGAAGCCCGCCGCTCCAGAAACTTCTGAAGATGCCATTGAGGAGATTCAAGTCTGGTAATTTTGGCTTCAGAAAATTTCGTAGCAGCAACCCAAGCTTGGAACTTCGCTTCAGAAGATACTGTAGCTGGAACCCAAGTCTGAAACTTTATGTTTCGTAAGATTATGTTGCCGTAACCAAGTTTGAAACTTTATGCTTCAGAATAATAGTATGTAGCAGGAATCAAGGCCCGAAATTTTCCTGCATCCGAGTAAGAAAATGATTAGGCACAAGCATATTTTTTTGATTTATGGAGTTGAGCAAGAAATTATATCCACTATTGATAAGCAGTGATGCGCTGGAATCACAAAGTCTGGTTGACAACGGTTTCCTGGCCGGCAACAGTATTGAGGATGTTGTTGATACTTATATGACCGATGCCCTTGGCCTTGAGGTCTTCAAATATTTCAGAGGCGAATTTCCTTTGAGCATCAGCCACAGGCATTCTGTTGATTTTACACCGCTCATGGTGTGCCCAAATGATGAAACTTCGTTGGAACGTTTCGGAATTCCAGGCAACGTGAAAGTCTGGTATGTAAAATCGGCCTCACCGTACGCAAAGATAGTTTTCGGTTTCAGACAGGGCCTCAATGCCAGTGAGTTCTTCGAATATTGCCACAAAGGAATTCTCGAAAACCTTTTGCAGGTGATAAGGCCTCAGGAAGGTGATTTCATACTTATTCCACCTGGAACGGTTCATGCAATCGGAGGAGATATTGATTACGTTGAAATATCTGATCCGCACAATTGCAATTATAATTTATATGAACTGGATACAGCCAGGAAGAAGGCCACGTTCTCCAACGAGTCATATAAATATGACGCCGAACTGTTTGACGCTATTGACATAATAGATTACAATCCATCCTCCCTGGTTGAGAACTATGTTTCAGTAGCGAAAGAGAAAATGAAAATGTTCAGCTGGCCTTTGCATCTTGTTGCAAAATATGCAGAGCTGGACCAGCAGATCAAAGTATTGCCGGCAATTGCAGGAAGCTTCATTGCATATTTCGGCATAAAGGGTACTGCTGTTCTGAATTGTAACGGCGTTGATTATACTTTATGTGAAAACCAATTTCTTCTTGTGCCCGAAGTCATAGACGACTATACAATTGCCACTGCTGATTCCGCTGCCGGCCCGAACGCGGAAGTTTTGGAAATATATATGCCGCCAATAGACTTGGAGTGCGATGCTGATTGATGAAAGATGGCACGGAGCATTAAAACTTGAGAGGTTCTTGAAAAAATGAATTGAATATTTGCAGCATTTGAGTTATATTAAGAATCATGGAACAGGTACGAATAGATAAATTCTTGTGGTCCGTAAGGGTTTTCAAGACACGAGGAGATGCAGGTGAAGCCTGCAAGAGTGGCAAGGTGTATGTGAACGGTGCGCAGGTGAAGTCATCCAAAGATATGAAAGTAGGTGATTCAATTGAGGTGCGCAAGGGAGCTGTACGCTTCAAATATCAGGTCATAGGCCTTACGGACAAGCGGGTAGGAGCCCCTCTTGTGCAGAACTTCATAATGGACGTTACTCCTCAGAGCGAACTTGACAAACTTGTTGCTCCACGTGAGACCATATTCATGAGCCGCGAACGCGGAGCTGGCCGTCCTACCAAACGTGAGCGCCGCGAAATAGACTTCCTTATGGATGGTCTGTCAATGCAGGACTTCGATCCGGACTTTGACGATAATGACGATGAGGAGTAAGCCCAAACTAAAATTTTCAACGTTCCGGGTGTAAAACAGCCAGTTCTGCACCCGGAATGCTGTTTCAGAGGGTGTCCTTCTGGTGTGAAAAGCCCTGATTTACACCAGGGGTTGAGTTGCCGGTAGCGAAAAAAAGAGCGGCCGTCAAGCCGCTCTTCAAGTATTATATTTGTATTGTGATTACTCGAGAAGTTTCTGTCTTGCAACCTCAATCTCGCCTTTGAGCTCAACGAGCTGAGCTACAAGCTGCTCAACATTGATAGCGTTGAGAACATAGAGAGGTGAAAGAACTTCGTTCAAACTTTCCATTTCAGGATGGTAAGGAATCAAAGCCTTGATACCTTCCTGAACAAGAATGAAACGATATGTAACGTCACTTGCTGTCTTGTCATCGAATGCAGGGAGGAAGAGCTCCATTTTCTGTGTCATGATGTAAACCTGCTCAACTGCGCTGGCTGCAATGATCTCCCAGAAGAAGTTTGTTCTGCCTGCCTCAACCTCTGCATCATAGAATGCCATAACGTCAATGCTGTTGAATGTGTCCTCACCAAGAGCCTTGAATGCAGGATCGTTGATGTCTGTATCAAGTTTTGTGAGAGCTGCCTTGTATTCGTCAACTGGCATGTCATAAAGCTGTGCTGTTGTGTAGTCAACTGAAAGCATACCAACTGCACGGTATTTTTGTGTGAGGTTAACAAGATTGTCCGCTACATTAGGAGCAAGAAGGAATTCAGGTTTGAGCATTTTCTGCTTTGGAGTGAGTTCGAATTTTGTTACACTGTCCTCACGGAAAATGTTGATACCAGGGAAATGTTTGAGGTTCTGGAGAGACTCTGCAAGTCCTTGTACCTGAATTTTAAGATCTTCTGTAAGATACTGCTCCTGAAGTGAAACTTCCTGATCGTTCTCTTCGGAGTTCTGAGCGTTTTTGCAAGATGGCATTACCACCATGGCAACTGCAAGAAGCAATAAAGCAAATTTCTTCATATTTATGTTTTATTTTAATAATAATTCAATTAATCGCCCAAAGATAATTCTTTTATCTCAAAACTGCAATATTTGCTTTTCAATTTCTCTTTTTTCTTATGTGCCAGTCCTGGGAATCGGCAAAAGCTAAATGGCACAAATCATATATTATATATTTGCTTTTCAATTTCTTTCTTTTCTTATGTGCCTGCCCGGGAAATCGTGGAGAAGCGATGTGGCACAAATCACACACATTATGAGAATCACGCACATGTTGAACCATAGGGTAGGGATCCTGGTGCTGCCCAGGATTTTGACTCCGCTGTAGAACGGTGCCCTTCCGTTATGGCTCCTTGGCTCTAGGAAAATGTAGCCGGCCTTTGGAACTATATATCCGTCAACCACTTTGTGAGTCTTGTCCGTGTCTCTGTTGAGCACCATATCTTCAAGGGTAATGTTGTACTCGTCAATTTTCCTCTGCTTGTAAACGTCGGAGCCGATTTCCTTCATGAATTTTGTAACCTGTTTGTCCAGCAGAAGTGTGGTCTTGTTACCCCAGTTCTGGAGATATTTCTCCGCGTCATCCATCCATGCTTCAAGTTCAGGATAGGTCTTTTCAGTGAATTTTCCCTGAGCCAGCTGGTCCATGCCGCTGAACAGAGGCATCCTGCATATTTTGGCCAGATGAGGAAGTTCGTTGTTCAGGGTGAGGAAATCAATGTGGTTGTACTCTTTGTTGTTGAGCCTGCTGTCTTCAAGTTTTTCCAGTCTTGAACGGAGTTCATACAGGAATGCCTTGTTGTAGTATGTTGCTGTATAGCGCTCACAATCCTGGTCGAATATATTCCTTTCGTAGTCGTTGAGAGAGAAAGAAGCTACTGCCAGTGCCTCGTATGACCATCTTGAAGGAATGAAATCTCCTATCACAGGTACGTTGCCCGTATTGCTGTTAGGGTTGAGGTCCTCGAATTTCACTACAAGGCCGCAGAGGAGAATTTGAGGAATAAGCAGCATAGGAATGGTAATGTATATGGCAACAATGGAGTTCAGGCACTGCGATAGCAATAATCCTGTGAGACCAGCCAGGAACGCAGAGGCAAACAGAATCATCCACCATACAAAGAACAGGGAGTGTATTCCCATTATGAGGTTTCCTACTATGAGGAACAGTCCTGTCTGGATGAAACATACCATGGCCATGTAGAGTATCTTTGACCAGATATAGCTGCTGTAGCTCAGGCGGAGGAACTTTTCCCTCTTCAAAAGGGCTCTGTCCTTGAAGATTTCCTCCGCGCTGCCGCTCATTCCTATGAAAATGGCTACTATTACGGCCATGAACATGTAGGATACCAGGTTCTTGTTCTCCATTATGGAGTAGGTTCCGCTATCGGGAGTGAAATGTGTGAGAAGGGCAACTATCAGGGCAAGAAGCGGGGCTTCAAGAAGGGTGATGGCCATATACTGGGCATTGGTGATTTTGGAAACAACGTTCCTGCGGAAGAAAATGCCCAGCTGTTTGAATACATTCGGTTTTTTCTGGTCTGTTTCCGGAACGTTGTCAACAGACGGCTCCTTGAATTCCTCGCGGGAGTTGAGGTACATCTCGTGCCATTCCTCAGGCGCAACCTTCCTTTTCTCAATGGTGGCTCCGGAACCGTCAAGGGCTTTTTCGTCAATGATATTGAGCACGACTTCAGGATTCACGTTGCCGCAGGTAGGGCAGGCCGCAACATTTGCATCGGCATAGTGAGCGGCTTCCTTGAAATATGATATGGCGTCTATAGGGTTGCCGTCGAACACAGGATATCCGCCTTTGTCAAGCAGCCACAGACGGTCAAAGAATTTGTAAACGTCTGAAGATGGTTGGTGAATGTTCATAACTACAAGCTTGCCCTTGCAGGTCTGCTCCTTGAGCAGGTTCACAACATTCTCAGTATCGGTTGAAGACAGTCCTGATGTTGGTTCGTCAAGGAAAAGTATTGCCGGCTCGCGTATGAGTTCGAGCGCAATGTTCAAACGTTTCCTTTGTCCTCCGGAGATATATTTGTTTATTGCGGAACCAACCTTGAGGTCCTTTGCAGCCGCCAGGCCAAGCTGGGTGAGGATGGAGAGAACCTTCTGGTTTATCTGCTCCTCCGGCATTTTGTCGAAACAGAGTTTGGCAGTATAATAAAGGTTCTGATATACAGTGAGTTCCTCAATAAGAAGGTCATCCTGTGGAACGAAACCTATAAGGGCCTTGGCCTGAGGCTCGCTTATTGAATGGCCGTTGATTGTAATTGTGCCTTCCTGAGGTGTGTTGCTCCCGTTGAGAAGTGAAAGGAGAGTGGATTTTCCAGTACCGCTTCCACCCATGATAGCCACCAGCTGGCCTGATTTCAAATCGAACGAGAAATTGTGCAGTCCGTTCTTGCCTCCCGGGGTGAAGCGGAAGTTGATGTTGCGGCCGCTCATCAGAACGTCCTTTTCCGCCTGCCACTGCTGGTATGCCGCCGAAATGCTGGTATAGTAAACCGGACGGCCTTTAGGAAGTTTCACAACACCGCTCTGCTGCCATATCTGGAAGATTCCGCTCAATACAGGTACATCGTTGTAAAGGACGATGCCATTGCCTGAATAAGTGAAAATCATTTTGTTGAATTCACTTATGTACAAGGTTTTTATGTATCCTTCAACGTTCTGGTAACGGAAAATCTTTACATTCGTTCCTTCATTTTCGTTCACGAAATCCTCAAAAGCGGCGAACAGGGACTCATTTACATCAAAAGCTTTTGCAACTTTTGCGAATATTGTGTCCTTGGAATTGAATGCAGTGGAATCGGAAGCCTGTGCGTATTGGCTGAATTCCATGAAACGCAGAAGCATAAGGGCCTGTTCCTGCTGTGTGATGCTGCCTTTCAGTTTGGAACAGGTGTTTTCAACTATGGCATCCTTGTCAAGAGTCTGTGACTCATCATAGAAACCCCTTAAATCTTCATACAACTGGAGATATGATTCCTTGTCCCTTACTCCGAAATGCCTTGACAAATAGTTCTCAAGCAGTTTGCTTGAAACTTCCTGATTGGTCCTGTTCCTTGAACTGAACAATGCAAAGAGGTTGATCAACCCCGAAAGTATTATGTCATTCATATATTTATGTTGTTTTCCATTTTGGTGTTTTCAAATCCGCCTTTGATTCTGTCTCCGTCCTTTGTCCGGAAAATCCTGTAGCCGGTGGCTGCAACTATCACTGATACTATTGGCGATAATATATTGAATATGCAGTATGGCAGGTAATCCAGTGTTGGAACCTTGAGAACCGTGGACTGTGTCATACCACAGGAATTCCAAGGAATGAGCACTGAGGTTATGGTTGCCGAATCTTCTACTGAACGGCTCAGCAACCTGGATTCAAAGCCCTTGTCCTTGTACAGTTTCTTGAAAAGATTGCTGCTCAGGATAATGGAGAGGAACTGGTCACCTGTTACCATATTGGAGAAAATGCCTGTGGATACAGTGGCTCCCACTGTTGCCGTACATCCTGAAATCTTTCTTGTAAGAGCATTGGTTATGCTTGCTATCATTCCGCTTCCTGCCATGACTCCTCCGAAGCTTGCGGCGCAGACTATGAGGAAGATGGTGCTCAGCATACCGTTCATGCCGTGGGTCTGCACAAGAGAGTCAAGGACTTCACTGCCGGTATTGACTGAAGTATCGCCGTAGAAAGTAATGAGAATTCCTTTGAAATAATCTGCAGCGGAAGCGGTTCCTTCAGCTCCTCCTATGCCTGCAACTGTCTCCGGCTGGGCTATCAGGGCGGCAATGCCGGCTGCCAGCGCTGTAATGAATAGTATCAGCAATGCCGGAGCCCTCCTGATTATAAGAACAAGTGTCAGTGCGGGAACGAGCAGCAGCCAGAGTGAAATGTTGAACGAACTCTGCAGGGCCGTTGAGAATTCCTCGCTGGTGGCTATGCTGTTATTGTCATGCGTCAGGCTTGCTATTAGAAAGACGATGCATGCAATGCTTATTGAAGGCACGGTTGTGATGAGCATGTACCTTATATGTTCGAACAGAGGTACCTCGTTTGAGGATGAAGCCAGAACCGTTGTGTCTGAAAGCGGTGAAATCTTGTCACCGAAATATGCTCCGGAAATGATTGCTCCCGCTGTCCATCCCGTGGAATATCCCAGTGCCATGCCAATTCCTATGAGAGCCACGCCTATTGTGGCTATGGTACTCCACGAACTTCCTGTCATAACTGCTACCAAAGCGCATATAAGGCATACTGCAAACAGGAATATCGCCGGTGAAATGACCTGAAGGCCGTAGTAGATCATGGTAGGGACAATGCCGCTTATCATCCAGCTTCCTGCAATGGCGCCAATGAGCAGAAGAATGATTATTGCGGAACCTATTGTCTTTATGTTCGCGCTTATTGCACTCTCCATCCTGGAGAAAGGTGTTTTGTAGAACACCATTGCAATGGCCGCGGCAAGACTCGCCGAGAACAGCAGCGCAACCTGGGATGCTCCGGCAAGGGAATCCGAGCCGAAACATCTTACAATGAAAGTAAGTGTCACGGCCAGGACAACGAAGGGTATGAGAGAGACAAGCGGATGCGGAATCCTTTCAATTGCATCCGTACTGCCTTCAAGCTCCTTGCCGTTATGTTTCCTGCCTTTGAAACTTATCATATTCTAGAATCTGATGGCACCGGTCCTGTACGCCTGTACAAGCTGGCGCAGGTCATCTATTCTCATTGCCAGTTCCTTACCCTTGTCGGTATCCCTTACATATATTCTCTTTTCCGCACTTTCAACAACCTTTGACATTGATATGATATCAACGCCTTTTTCAATGGCGGCCTGCTTTGAAATGAAAGGCTCGTGCTGAACCAGCTTGAGACCGTAGCTATTGAACGTAAGTGTATATCCGCCTATACCAGTTTCCTTCTGGTAAGCCTTGGAGAAGCCTCCGTCAATGACAAGAAGTTTGCCTTCCGCCTTGATAGGACTTTCCCCCTGACCTGCTTTTACAGGAATGTGGCCGTTTATAATATGACCGTGCTCGTAATCTTCAACGCCGAACTCCTTGAGTATCTTCTCGCAAATATCCTTCCTGTTCTTGAGCGTGAAATACCATCCCTTAGGTTCTTTCTGAGGTTCCTTGTCTGAGAGCAGGTAGCGTTCGAAGGTTGCCATCTTGCCTTTGTCAAAAGGAGGTGATACCGGTCCGCACCACAGATACCACAGGAAGTCCTGGCCGTATTTCTGCAGGGCAGGCTTGTCGTGGGTGTAGAATGCAGTACGCACTACCTGGTCAATCTTGTCACACAGAGCCTTGCCGCTGTACATCTTGCCCATAACTTCCATTTCCATGAACGAGCCGTCTTCGTTGAGCGGAATAGATCCGTGGAAAAGAAGATTGTTGTTCATCACAAGATATAATGAGCCGCGTGAAAGCAGGCAGTTCACGTGTTTCTCCAAACGTGGCGATACCGTGAAACTGTGGGTGAGTTTAGTGATTACGTCCTTTTCTTCTGCCGTAAGTTCGTACGGTTTCTTAGGATTTATAGTTGGGAAACTGCTGTCCTTGAGCTTGTAGTCAACGCCATTTATCTTAACAGTACCTTTTTCGAAATCAATCAGATGCAGTAGCTTTCTGCCCTCCATTCCGAACTCCTTGCGCCTGTCAACAACCCTGGCTTCCAATTTCCACTGAATTACGGAAATGGCTTTGTGCATCTGGGAGATAAGCCTTACCTGCGATTCGTCAATGACTTCGTATTCATTTATTTTCGGTTTGAAAACAGTGCAAGGGTCATTGCCGTAAACGTTCATGGCAAAGGTTGCCAGCGGCAGTATGTTTATACCGTAACCATCCTCAAGTGTGGTAAGATTGGCATAGCGGAAGCACATTCTGAGCACGTTGGCAACGCAGGCCTTGCTTCCGGCCGCCGCACCCATCCATACAACATCGTGGTTGCCCCACTGTATGTCAACGTTATGGTATTCACACAAACGGTCCATGATGAGGTGCGCCCCGGGTCCGCGGTCATAAATGTCACCTATCACGTGCAGACAGTCAATCACGAGCCTCTGAATCACATTGCATATTGCAGTGATGAAATGGTCCGCCCTGCCGGTGGAGATGATAGTCTCCACAATGGCCATTATATAGTTGTGCTTGTTCGCATCAACGCTTTTCGATTCGTGAAGAAGTTCCTCTATTATGTACGAATACTCGGCAGGCAGCGCCTTCCTTACCTTTGATCTGGTGTACTTCGATGACGCCTCGGCCATTACTCTCACCAGCCTCATCAGAACTACCTTGTACCAGCCCTTGAGATCCTTCTCCCTTTGCTTCATTATCTTGAGCATTGCATTCGGGTAGTAGATGAGCGTGCACAGCTCCTTTCTGGCGGACTCCATAAGATTGTCACCGAACAGATCCTCCACCTTCTGCTTTATCACTCCCGATGCGTTCCTGAGCACGTGCTCCACCGCTTCATTTTCTCCGTGGAGGTCCGTGATGAAATGCTCGGTTCCCTTGGGAAGATTCATTATGGCCTCAAGGTTAATTATTTCCGTACACGCCGCCTGAACTGTAGGGAAACTCTTTGAAAGCAATCTGAGGTACTTTATATCTCTCTTCATAATTCATTTTTAGGCTTAATCTACAAATATAACACATTTTCTCTTAATTTACCCTTTACAGAGCACTTCCCTTCATAATATTTCCCACCGGCGATGGTTTGGCATAATTATTGATGTAATGACTTGTAACAAAAAGTATAAGTTTCCACGGAGCACAGAACTACGCCACCGTCGCCTCCGTCATACAGACGGCGGTCAAGAACGGGCAGAACCCATTCGAGGTCCTTCGGGTCATAGCGACCCTCGCGCTGACGTAGTATCATTGACTGAATCATTGCTTATCGATTGTCATGGGTTGTTACCTGTGGCTGGGGCACCTGAGTAGTTACTTTAAGAATAAAGTGGTCACCTGCAAACTTCCGTGGCTGCATAGCGTAAAAATTTCAGCATAATATTTGGATATATTATTAAAGTGTTATATATTTGTACTAAATTTTGAGTTTTAGTATGAATACAGCAGTAGCAACAAAGAAGCAGACAGCCTTTCGTCTGGATGGGGATTTGCTTGAAAGGCTCAGGGTAAAAGCCCGCCGTGAGAACAGGAGTCTCAATAATTATGTTGAGAGAGTTCTTATGGCCGTTGCCTATGATGAGCCGAACGAGATTACCATTGCTGCTATGAAGGAGGCTATGACAGGCAGAGGAGAAGAACTGGATCTTGCCAGGTGGGATGAATTCATAGCATCATTGTAGCGATGTGGAAAC
>JAZRWT010000233.1:0-7044 GCA_045599845.1 Candidatus Egerieisoma sp.
TTTGCAGCCGCAGGTCCTGTAAGCCAGCTGGAAGCTATTTCAACATTAGCTGACTCCCCGGCCACAAGAATCTCAGGTTTTATTGACATGTTCACTTTCAACCTGTTAGGCTTCACTGTTTCAATATTGAGAGCCTTGTGGAAAGTGGCCCCACCATATTTGAAATAAATGTTCCAGATGCCTGTAGGATCCGAAGGCATTGTAGGAATATTGAAAGAGTACAAACCACGCAGCCCTTTATTGCATACCATCTTGGAGTGATACTGCCCGCGGGCATTGTAAAGTTCAGCTATCACAGGGTGGTTCTCAGGCAGCGCTTCGTTCTCTCCCTCTATCATGAGTGAAAGATGAAGGGTGTCTCCTGGTCTCCATACGCCTCTTTCACCATAAACAAAGCCCTTGAGGCCAAGTGAGCGCACAGCTCCGCCAGTATCGAAGCGGCTGAGTGAAATCTCCTCGGCATCGGTAATCTTCAAATAACCGTATTGCCTGTTACCGTTTTCACCGGCCTTGACTAAGAACGGCTTGCCATTGCAGTCCACCTGAGCAAAACCGTCTGAATCGGTCTTTGCCCTGCCAATCTCCTGCAACTGATAGTTATACACAACAACATCCGCTCCTGATACGGGACTGGCCTTAAGAATATCGGCCACGCTCACCCACAGCTTGTTACCATGCGCCTTCTTGGCCACAATGCCTATGTTGGATGAAATCAGATTGCATACAGGATACCTGCTTGACTGCATATAGAAGGTTGGCGTTGCAGGATTGTCCCTGTCCTCCCACCTGTACTCTCTCCAATCATAATCATTCTCATATATATATGGATAAGGTTCATCCCAGACATCTTCCCCCTCAGGCTTTCCCATCTTCACCATACCAGCATTCCCCACTCGGGCGATAGTTCCGTTGCCTTCCGCCAATGTCTGTCTCATATCTTCCGAGCTTGCAAAGTCATCGCTTTCATCCCCGCCATTTGACTTGCCAGCTACCTTGCTTCCTTCCGGAGCGGCATTCGCGTATATTGTATAATCCTTGCAGAACGATAGCCTTATGCGATATATAGCTCCCGGTTCCTGCTTGAACATTGAACTCAAATCCAAAGTGCTTTCAGTCCACTCCCTTGCATTTATTGCATCCTGAGGACAAATCTGAACGGTATTCCTGTATATCAGGCGGCCGTAACGTCTGAGTTCGTCACTGCCTTCAAGACCGTTGTTCTGGAAGAAAGCAAGCACATTGTTCTCGAAAATCTTTATTACGCTAACGTCTATGGCGCAAAGTCCGCGGGTTCTGAACGGAAGGACAAGCAGTGAATTGTCCGGCAATATGTGCCCGTTGAAAAGCAGTTCCACAGCAGGTACTATGTCACCTATGCTGTAACTGTGATTGAATGTTCTGCCAAGTCTGAAGCCGTTGGTGTTTTGTATGGCAGGCGATACTCTCAACTCAACATTTCCATATTCATTTATGTTGCTCAAATGTGCACGCACAACATTGCCCTTGAGTTCAAGATTGCAGGAACCTGCACCGTTAACTGTAATCAGACCTGCGTCCAGTGCCGATTCCGCCAGTGGAGCAGAAAATCTCAGCTCAATGAAATGCCCGTTGCCATTGGAGCGCAACTCGGAAGAAAGAACCTGGAATTTCCCGATAGCTGGCACCGTGACTTCAACTTCATCCAGTTCACCAAAGCCATCCCTGGAACCATCGCAAGTCAGAAATAAGGAATTATCCTTCTCATTCCTTCCCAACCCGGCTATGGTGAATTTGAACTGGTGTCCGTTTTCATTGCCATCAATAAGGAGTTCAGGTTCTGCGGAATTGCTGCCATTGTTGCCGGTGTTTGGCTCCGATACCCGTACTTTCGGATATTTGAATCTGATGAACTTTCTGGCCTGCTCTGCGTTCATACCGGTATTGCTGTGAAGAATACCGCTTACGTTTGCATGCAACTGGTCCTCGGCTGAGATATCAACTCCCTCGATTTCAATCGAAAGTACTTTAGGAAGCACTCTGAAGGAGAACTTGAAGTTTTCCAGACTGTTGTCTTCAACGTCCGTGATTCTTCCCAATTTGAAGGAGGCATTGTAAATCTGGCCTGACTTGAGAGAGTTTTCCTGAGGAATGAATTCTATTTCCGAGGACGATATCCAATGCGCCCGGCCCTTGAGACTCGGCGAAAAAGAGAACAGTCCGGTAAGCTGTTCATCGTTTTCAGGACTGTTGTACATTGACTCACCATTGGTGGAGAGTGCTCCGAGAGCCTCATCGTTTAGGACAATCCTTATGCTTGAAGCGCTTGTAATTGTTCCGCCTGTGTATGCCTTTATATATTGCGCGAACTCTGTGGACGGAGTTATTTCCTTCTTCTGCCCGCAGGCTACGCACAACAAAATTGTCAGTGCTGAAATTACGCACTTTGATAGTTTGAAAGTTCTATAATACATAATTTTTCATATTCCGGTGCCCCGCCGCTGCATTCGGTCATATTTATCTTCAAAACTTGACCGTTTGGCCATTTTGTTGCTTGTTCGGTCAAGTTTTTACCAAAATCTTGACCATTTGGTGCTTTCGTTACCGATTCGGTCAAGTTTTTACCAAAATCTTGACCAAAGTTGGGCGGCAGGAAACGTTTGATTTAGAGATTTCTTTTGAGTGAATCCTTCACGCGCTGTTTGGTAAAGAACTCGGAGCGTTGCTTGCGGCAAAGGTTCATGGCCTTTTCAACTTTCCGCTCATTTCCGTTGAAGTGCAGATTGAAATACATTGAGGCTATATGCTCAAACATGGAATCATTGTTCGTGATTCTTGACAGACTCTTGCTGCGAGCGCTAAGTGACGCGCCTTCATTGAACAGGCGCATGCGGTTGAGGTCAATGTATTGGAAGAGAATCCTGCTGCCTTCAATCTTATAGAAAACATTGCCAGGATTGGTGTCAATGGGCGCGATACCGCAATCGTGCATTCTCAGGACATCGGCCACGTATGCCTTTACTATTTCTTCAGTGTGCTCCGAAGGTTCGGCTGAAAGAACATTGAACAGCGAATCCCAAGTGCATTCCTTGCAAATGTAGAACGATGTGCGCAGAAACATTGGAAAACAGTTCAAACCTATGGGCCCTTGTTTTACATTTATGTACGCAACAGGTTCAGGTGAACCAAAACCGTTCTCAATCAATTTGTTGGCATACTCGAACGAGCGCTGTGCCTTGCTCTTGCGAATATATGAATAAACGAATTTGTTTATGAAATTGATTTTGTGGAACTCTTTGGCAACAAAACCGAGCTCTGGATATGCACGGACCACATTCCTTCCATTGAGAATCAATCTGCCTTCACCTTTGCGGAACATTTTGGGAATGTCCCTTACAAAATCCAAATCTTCCGAATATTTTCCGCTTACTCTAATCTCAAGTTTCATGATGTTTCCCTCAAATTTTGCAAGTATCGTTCCATCCTGTTTCAAGAATTCATGCGCTGCACAACGCAATTCTTTCTTACGGCGGATCCTTGGTGAAACTCTACTTCCGTGGAATATATTTACCGAATACTACAGTGGCGTTGTGGCCTCCGAAACCAAAGCTGTTGCTCATGGCGTAGTTCACTTCAGTCTCAACCGCTTTGTTAACAACTATATTGGAATTTGCAGGCACTGCTTCATCCAACTCCTCCACGTTTATGGTTGGTGGAATCATTCCGTGATTTATGGCCAGAATAGAAGCCACAGCCTCTATTGCGCTGGCAGCACCCAGAAGGTGGCCGGTCATGGACTTGGTGGAACTTATGTAAACGTTCTTGTAACTGTTGCCAAAAATTCTTTCAATGGCAAACAATTCAGGCATATCGCCAACAATGGTTGAGGTGCCGTGTGTATTTATGTAATTGATGTCCTCAGGCTTGAGCCCGGAATCTTTTATTGCATTTGACATTGACAGTTCAGCACCTTCCCCGCTTGGAAGAGTGGCTGAAATATGATATGCATCTGAAGACAAGCCGCCTCCGCACAAACGTGCATAAATCTTTGCACCCCTTCTCAATGCATGTTCCTCTTCTTCAAGAACCAGAACTCCCGCACCGGCACCCATTACAAAACCTGTCCTGTTCTTGTCATAAGGGCGTGAAGCTGTAGCATAGTTTTCATTGTCAGTGGACAGTGCCTTCATTGTATTGAAGCCGCCAACCGAACTTGGAGTGATAGCCTGTTCACCACCGCCGGCCAGAATAATGTCAGCCATTCCGCAACGAATGAAATTCAATGCAGTCACGAAAGCATGATTTCCGGAAGCGCAGGCAGAAACCGTTGCAAAGCTGGCTCCCTTGAGACCGTATTTAATAGTGAGCTGGGCCGCGCTCATATTAGCTATCATTTTGGTAACATAGAAAGGACTGTAACGCGGTTCAGGGTCTTCCATATTGAAATTATCGGTCATTTCTATCTCCATATTCTCCAGACCTCCTATTCCTGAACCTATGATTGCTCCTGCTCTTGTTGCATCCAGATTTGAAGAAAGCTTGCCGTCCTCACCAAGTATGCCTGCCTGAAGTACAGCCTGATGGGCAGCGGCAGCCACGAACGTTGTTACGCGTGGCATTTTCCTCGCCTCTTTCTTGTCCATATAATCAAGCGGGTTGAAATTCTTTACCTCGCAGGCGAATTGCGTTTTGTGGTGCGTTGCGTCAAAATACGTAATGGGAGCCGCCCCGGAAACACCATTCATCAATGCATAGTAAAATTCTTCAACATTGTTTCCAATAGGGGTGACACAACCCATTCCTGTAACAACTACATTCTTCATACAATTATTATCTCAATGTACAATATTAATCTTAACCTACAAAAGTAATTGTTTCAAATATAAAAAGCAATTGATACGCAAAAATCTTGATATAAAGCCGTTTAGAAATAAATATTATAAAAGCGGATGCAAGAAATAAAAAAGAAACTTGCCAAACGAAAAAAAATTCATACATTTGCAGACCTGAAAAACGCAAATGCCCGGGTGGCGGAATGGTAGACGCGCACGTTTCAGGTGCGTGTGTCGAAAGGCGTGCAAGTTCGAGTCTTGTTCCGGGCACTTTTCAAAACAAACCGGTTCGTATGTCCATACGGGCCGGTTTTGCTTTATCATCCACGCCAACCATTGCCAGAGTATGGTGAGGTGCATTCAGGTGCGGAAGGTTTGCAAAAAATGTGTTGACCTTCCGCGGTACTGAAATGGATTTATCAGATAATCAGTAGTTTGCAAAATAAGAGTGAGGAAGGTTTGCAAAAAATGAGCAAACCTTCCGCACCTGATGACCTTTGTAGCTATTTCCTGGCGGAGGAGTGAAGGACCACCATTACTGCCACAAGGATTATGGCAATGCCAATATACTGGAAGGCGCTTATTTGCTCCCTGAAATAGAAGACACCAACAAGCACTGCCGTAAGCGGTTCCATGCAGCCGAGAATGGAGGTGACCGTTGAACCTACTGACTTTATGGCGTAAATCAAAGTGAAATTGGCAATCAATGTAGGCACAAGCGCCAGCATTATTATATTGAACCACTGCTCCCATCCGTGAAGAGGCGAGAAACCGTTGCCTTGAACGAAAACATTCAATAGGAACCACAGACTTGCGCACAACAGAACATAAAACGAAAGCTTCCCACCTTTCACGGCCATAAGCGTTGAAGAAACGTTAACGCTTACAATATAAACCGGATAGCATATTGTGGCAATCATAACAAGTATGAATCCAGTTGTGTTCAGACTGTAAGAGCCACGTAAAACACCGCTCAGGAAGGCAACTCCCAATATTGACATGGCAATGGCCCCGGTCATTTTCCAACTCAGCTTTTCCTTGAATCCTATTGCCATGATAAGAGCAATGAACACCGGATACAGAAAATGAATTGTAGTACCCAGACTGCTCTCAAGATAATTGTAGGAGGCTGTAAGGAAAATGGCGGTACCCCCGTAAAACACAGAAACTATGAGAATATGCCACAACTCTTTCCACGAAAGCTTGAAATCATTCATGGCATTTTTCCACTGCGATAGTATGTTCAGATCACTTTCACCATTTTCAGGAATCTGTCCACCATATTCATTCTTGCCCAGCAGTTTACCGGCAACTTCAGCAATGTCGTCTGCGGAATTGCGCCTTGAATTCAACATGCTCTTAATCAGAAGAAAGCAGCCGAGGAAGAATGCTCCTAGAATGAAGCGATAGAAACAAATTGACTCCAGATGTACTCCAGAAGCCAGCAAAGGCTTGGAGAACATAGGAATGAAGCCGAACGAAGCGGATGAAATCATTGCCAGCACAACACCGCCTATCTTGAATCTGCCCATAATGCCACAGAATATTGCGCCGCAAAAGTAGTAAAGAAAGACTTATATTACCAACCAGCCCGGAAAGTTTTGTTACCTGAAAATGACCTGTCCATTAGATGTGCCTTGAAAGTGCCTATGGGCGTTGTTCGCTGGACAGGTCACACCATATAGGGAGGACCTGTCCATTTGACATGTCATGTAATGCATTAAATGATGGTTCAGTGGACAGGTGTTTTTCGGGTAAGAGCTGGCGTTTCTGATTTGTTTGGATTTATCATTGCGCTAGTCCTCAAAACAGCAATAATAGTTGGGATTGCAATTTCAATTTAGTATTTTTGCAACGACTATGTACATTGGGCGTGGAGGCAATTTTTGCGTTCGCACAAGCTGCTCAAACAGAAAAAGGAGAAAAAACAGAAAAACAGAAAAACAGAAAAAAGAGAAAGAGTAAGAAGGGCATGAAGAGAATGGCAAGAAAAGAAGGAAGGGAAGAAAAAAGGAGAGAAGAGCAAGGAGGGCAAGGAGAGAAGGAAAGAAAAGGAGAACAGGAGAGGAGAGAAGGCAAGAAGAGAATGGCAAGAAAAGAAGGAAGGGAAGAAAAAAGGAGAGAAGAGCAAGAAGAGCAAGAAGGGAAAGGAGGGCAAGGAGAGAAAGAAAGAATGAAAGGAGAGCAGGAGAGGAGAGAAGGCAAGAAGAGAATGGCAAGAAAAGAAGGAAGGGAA
>JAZRWT010000234.1:0-10743 GCA_045599845.1 Candidatus Egerieisoma sp.
ATAGTGTCCACGATGCAGTTCATACGGCACGGGCAACTTGATGATACATACGCAATTGCTGAAATTTTTCTCAAGAAGCCACAGCCACTTCATGACCTTCTTCAAAAGGCTGTAGGATGGCTCCTTAGGGATGCCGGCAAACGTAACGAGGCCAGACTTCGCGAGTGGCTGGACTTGAATTGCCGTATTATGCCACGTACTATGCTCCGCTATGCCATAGAGAAATTCCCCGAGACAGAACGCCGCGAGATCCTTGGATGCCCGTGAGTAGTTGTACAACCGCGAGTGACTCGCGTCTGTACAAGGGTGAGGATGAATGGTCATTCGGTTTTCAGGTTAAGAAAGAATTTGCCGCTGAATTTCAGAATGGAAGGTCTTCCAGGTCGTCAACGGTCTGGAATTCCTGTTCAGGCATTGGTGGTGCGGGTGCAGGTTCAGTATTATGGCCGTAATATCCGGTATTACCGCTTGAACGCTGCTGATTGTATGTAGTTCCTTGGTTGCTGCGTTCCCTTGGCTCGGAAGCCTGCAGGCTGAGATAGGAGGTTCCGCGCTGTGACCTTCTTTCCCACGCTGCAATCTCATAAGTTTTCCCCGCAATCACTATTGTTCCCTTGTAATCGGGCTGGCGGTCATTCTGTTTCTCATTCTTGAACATTGTTCCTTGTCCTTCCCTGTGCTCGTATGCCATAATGTTTTTATTAAATGTTTACACTACTGCAAATATACAAAATTTCAGTCCGTCAAACTTAACACCTGACAACTATATTGTTCAAGTTTCGCAAGCTTCCCGTAAGTTCTTGAAATGTAATAACTTAAATGCTTGCAAAACTTGAGTATATGATAATCAGGATGTAATAGAGGACATTCAGAAGACCTGTGCAGAGCAGGCACTTGTTGTACTGGGTGCCCTGCACTCTCAGGACGGCGGCAAGGAGGATTATGGCTGCGGGCCCTATAAGCATAGGTATGCCAAAGCCGAAGGCAAGGTAGGCGAAAAGTGGCATGAGAAGTACCTCAATGGCCATTACAGCTTCTGCTCCGTGCTTGCCCAGTCTTACAGGAAGTGTTTTCTTGCCTGCCGCGCGGTCTGATTCTAAGTCCCTGAGATTGTTTATCATAAGTACGCACATTGATATCAGTCCGCAGACCGCTCCGGCGTGGAACGAAACGAGGCTGAAACAATGAGTCTGCAGGTAAGTTGTTCCTGTGGAGGCAATCACTCCATAATAGAGGAAAACGAATATGTCCGCTATGCCCAGATATGACAGGGAATGTGATGTGGCGGTATATAGCCAGGCGAACAGTATTGCGCTCAAGCCTGCAAGAAGTATTGGCAGTCCGCCTTCAATCACCAGATAAAGTCCGGTAAGCATGGCAAGTGCAAGAGTTATTATGCAGGCCATGCGCATCTGCTCCTTGCTTACTTCGCCCTCTGCAAGTGCGCGTTTGAAACCGGCGCGGCCAGCCTTGTCTGTTCCACGCACGAAATCGTAGTAATCGTTGATGAGATTGCTCAATATCTGGAGTGACAGGGCGCAGATTGCGGTGATAACCGCTATTGGAACGTTTATTTCAAATGCGTTGCAATACTGTGCTTCCGCACCCATTGGCAGCGGAGCCGTAATTTCATCATTATGCAGGGAGAAACTTGAAATCAAGCCCACAAGCACCGGCACCAGTGAGGCGAACAGTGTCTGTGGGCGTATGATTCTTAGCCAAAGCAATACTTTCATCAATATCCGAAGATTTCTTCAAGAGTTATGGTCTTTACAGGTCCGAGAGTCTTGAGGTAGTTTACATCCAGATCCTTGATGTCACCAAGGATAGCGTAGGTATATTTACGGTCCTTAACCCATTTTTCCTGTGCTGCCTTCACATCGGCCAGGGTCATGTCCTGAACTTTCTCGAATATGAGTTTGTCAGGAACTTCGCTCAGACCAAGGCTGCGGCATGAGCGGTATTTCCAAAGCACGCTTGCGCCTGTTACACGTTCAGTACGCAAACGGCCTATGAGAGCCTCCTTTGCTATTGAGAACGCTGCCTCTGATTCAGGAATGTTGTTGATAATATCGTCAAAAGCTTCCACTGCCGTGCGCATCTTGTCATTCTGTGTGGCAATGAATGCTGTGAAATAGTAGCTGCCGTCTGCGTATGAAGGTTCGTACATGTATGCGTATGCAGAATATGCAAGACCGCGTGCCTCACGCATCTCCTGGAATACTATGCTGTTCATTCCACCACCAAAGTATTCGTTGTACATCTCTAGTTCAGGAGCGTTTGCTACATCATATTTTTCACCGCGGTTTGAAGTTTGCAGATAGTAGATCTGCTTTGCATCATACTGTGCCATTACTACAGAAGCCTCAGGAGTGAGCACATACTGTGCATGTGTTTCAGGCAGTTCCTCAGGATTCTCGGCCACTTTGTGAGTCTGAGCCAGAATATCCTTCACCTCCTGCTCTGAAGCAGGTCCGTAATACATTATTTCGTGTGATTTGCCATAAAGACTGTGAATCTTCTCAAGCAACTGCTCTGATGTAACGGCCTCTATTACTTCGTTCTTTGCAACGCTGCCTGCTATGTATTCAGGACCGTATGACAGATATCTGCGCAATGCGCTGAAGCATGCGCGCTGGCTGGTCTTTGAATCGAATCTTGATTTGAGAAGGTCAGATTTGCAGTTAAGGAGAATATTATCATCGGCCTTTACATTTGCAATGAGATTCTCAACAAGTGCCATGGCCTCCTTCATATTCTCGGAAAGTCCTGAAATGCTTACGGATGTATAGTTACCCTGAACTCTGAAGTTTACGCTGCAAGCCAGTGAGTACATCTTCTTTGCAAATTCCTCGGCACTCATGTCCTCTGTTCCAAGGTATGCAAGATAATCGCAGGCAAGTTCCAACAGAGGATCGTTTGCGGAACCTGAATTGAATATATAATTCAAAGTGAATACGCCATTGATTTCATTCTTCTTGTAAAGCATGTTCACGCCGTTGCAGAGATTTGTGTTTGACATATCCTTGCTGAAATCAACGAATACAGGCTCAATAGGAGTTACGGTGCTGTTCTTTATCTCATCAAGGAATGCGCTGTGAGCGTCTCTGTTGGTTGCTATAGGTGTGATGGCAGGAGCTGCTATCTTCTGTACCGTGGTGTCTTCACCCTGACGTTTGTACACTACAACGTAATTGTTATCTGCAAGGAATTCATTTGCCCAGGCAATAACATCGTCCTTTGTCACGCTTTCATAAACTTCCATGTCGTTTACCATATCCTTCCAGTCAATACCGTTGATGAATGCGTCAACATACTGTACTGCACGTGATGAGTTCTCCTGAAGTTCATACATCTTCTGGAGTTTGAGATTGTTGACGGTTGCCTGGAGAAGGTTCTGGTCAAAGTCACCGTTGCGGAGTTTTGCAACTTCATCAAGAAGAAGGCCTCTGACTTCCTCAAGTGTCTGTCCCTGTTTAGGATAGCCCATCATGATGAATGAACTGTAATCAGGCTGAATGCTGCTTGATGCATATACTGCCAGAGCTTTCTGCTGCTGAACTATGTCAAGGTCAAGAAGACCTGCCTGTCCATTGTGCATTACAGAAGATGCTATCTGTGAGATTGCAGTTTTCTTGAGGTCAGCAGCTGCGCCGGGGAGTCTCCATCCAAGTGCCATGTATTCTGATTCCAAACCATATACATCCTTTACTATAGGCTCGGTGATAGGCTGCTCAGGCTCGAATTCCAATTTTGGAAGATTTGGATTAGGCTCCCAGTCTCCGAAATATTTCTCAATAGCGGCCACCATTTCATCAGGATTGAAATCACCTGATACGCAGATTGCTATGTTGTTAGGAACATAGTATGTGTCGTGGTATTTCTTTACGTTGGTAATGGAAGGGTTCTTTAGGTTCTCCTGTGTTCCGAGCACTGTCTGCCTTCCGTAAGGGTGGTTAGGGAAGAGATTCCCGTCAAGTGCCTCCCAGATTTTCCTGCTGTCCTGTGTGAGGGACATGTTCTTTTCCTCGTAAATTGTTTCAAGTTCAGTGTGGAAACCTCTTATCACATTGTTACGGAAACGGTCTGCCTGAATCCTTGCCCAGTTGTCAATCTGGTTTGAAGGGATGTCCTCTGTATAAACGGTTTCATCCATTGATGTCCATGCATTAGTACCGTTTGCACCTATCATTGCCATGAGTTTGTCATACTCGTTAGGAATGGCAATCTTGGAAGCCTCATAGCTTATTGAGTCAATCCTGTGATAGATGGCGAGCCTTTCCTGCTCGTCTGTGGTTTTCCTGTATGTTTCGAACAGCTGCTCTATTTCATTGAGCATAGGCTTCTCGGCTTCGTAGTCACTTGTACCGAAGGATTCGGTTCCCTTAAACATAAGGTGCTCGAAATAGTGGGCGAGACCTGTTGTTTCGTAAGGATCATTCTTTCCTCCCACCTTCACCGCAATGTAGGTCTGGATACGGGGCTGTTCCTTGTTCACTGACATGAATACTTTCAAACCATTGTTGAGAGTGTAGATTTTTGTGCCCAGAGGGTCATTCTTCACCGTTTCATAACGGCTTGAACAGGCACTGAGCGCCACCAGCACAAGGGCGGCAAGCGCAAATTTGAAAATTTTCTTCATTTTAGAGATATATTGGTAATGATTATTTTCACTATGCAAATATATATGGTTTTGAAATAGGATTATCAGCAAATTCCATACTTTTTACACTTAAAAGTGATAACTTTACAAGTTGAAACCAAAACTGCTCAAGTTATGAAAAACACCGGCATTTCAAAATTAAGTTTCCTTGTCCGTCTTCTTTCACTGGCGATAGTTATTTCACTTTCTTCCAGCACATTTGCGCAGACCGCCACCAGTGGCACCCAGGACGCAGCCACTGTTGCACAGGACGCTCCGGATTCCATCTCAATACTTGAGCATAAACTCATGGCACCTTCCACCGTGCGCGGCAGATGGGCCGATGGCAGTCTTATGCGCGCGGATGGTCCTTATCTGCTATACAAGGACAATAATGACCTCAGGAAAATAAGCATAGACACGCTCGGGCACTTAAGGGACGGCGTTATGCATGACCCCCGCATAGGCACTGCGTTCAATGTGTATTCAGACAATGCTGAATATGAATTCCAGATAAAGTTGCACAAGATAAGCAGGCCGGCATGGAAATGCGAGGCTGCTGAGAAAATACTCGTACTTTCAGACCCGCACGGCAATCTGGAATGCTTCATAAGCCTGCTTAAAGGCAACGGAGTCATAGACGAATATCTTGACTGGACCTTCGGTAAGAATCAGGTGGTTATCATAGGTGATGTCTTTGACCGCGGCAACGATGCCACCCAGATATTCTGGCTCATATACAAGCTGGAGCAGGAGGCGCAGGATGCAGGAGGGCAGCTTCATTTCCTGTATGGAAACCACGAACCTATGGTGCTTTCCGGAGATATGCGGTACACAAAAAAGAAGTACAAGGCTCTGGCAGATACCTTGGGAATGGAATTCAGGCAGCTCATGGGGCCGGAAACGGAGCTCGGCCGCTGGCTCGCAACACGTAACACAATGCTTGTAATAGGTGACAATCTGTTCGTGCACGCTGGCATTTCACAGGAATTCCTTGACGAGAACTATACGATTCCGCAGGTGAACGAAATGGTTTCCAAAGGCCTGTTCCTTACCAAGGAGGAGAGGAAAGCGGACAAGGAACTGTATTTCCTTTTCAAGACATACGGCCCTATCTGGTACAGGGGGTTGGTGTACAGCCAGAAGAAATATCATCCGGCAAGTATGGAAACAGTGGATGCAGCGCTTGAAAGATATGGCGTGAACAGGATATTCGTTGGACACACCATTTTCAAGAATGTAAGCACTTTCTACAAAAAGAAAGTCATAGCCGTTAACGTAGACAACAAAAAGAACATGGAAAGGAAGCGCAGCCGCGGAGTGCTCATTGAAAACGGAGTTTATTACAAAGTAACGGACCGTGGAGTTGCAGGCAAACTCCTTTCCACCAAAAAGAAATAAGTATAAGTCATGGTAACATTTTCAATAGCTCTGGCAGTCCTTGTAATAGGATATTTCACATACGGCAAACTGGTGGAGCGCCTGTTTGGTGCAAATGCCAAGAATGCGGTTCCATCAAAGGTTCAGACAGACGGCGTTGATTTCGTGCCAATGCCAACATGGAAGGCTTTTATGATTCAGTTCCTGAACATTGCGGGCCTTGGACCTATTTTCGGCGCTGTGATGGGAGCCAAATTCGGAACCTCATGTTATTTGTGGATAGTTTTCGGAACCATTTTCGGAGGCGCAGTCCACGATTATTTTTCAGGAATGCTATCTGTAAGGAACGGCGGTGCGAGCCTTCCGAACATTGTGGGCAAATATCTGGGTAAAAGCCTTCAGAACATGTTCACCTTGTTCTCCATTGTCCTTCTGGTCCTGTTGGGCTGCGTGTTCGTATCGCAACCGGCCGATATTCTCTCAAGGCTCACGCCCGAAACTCTTGGCTTCAACTTCTGGCTCATTGCAATTTTCGTATATTATTTTGCAGCAACTCTGTTTCCTATAGACAAGCTCATAGGTCATCTGTATCCTATCCTGGGTGGTATACTTCTTTTCATGGCCCTGGGCATACTTGCAGTGCTTTTCTGTGAACAACCGGATCTTCCGGAAATGTGGACAGGTTTCGGAACAAAATACGAAAGCAACAGCATTTTTCCAATGATGTTCATTTCCGTTGCCTGCGGAGCCGTGAGCGGTTTCCATGGAACTCAGTCACCAATGATGGCACGTTGCATTAACAATGAGAAAAAAGGACGTCTGGTATTTTACGGAGCAATGGTTTGCGAAGGCATTGTGGCGTTGATCTGGGCGGCTGCGGCAAGCGTGTATTATCAGGAAAACGGAGCCGGTGATTCGGCAGCTGTAATTACCATGAACATATCAAAAGGTTGGTTGGGCGGCATAGGCGGTCTGATAGCCATAATTGGAGTCATAGCCGCACCAATAACATCCGGTGACACTGCACTCAGAAGTGCAAGACTTGTAATTGCAGACAGGATAGGTTTCACTCAGAAAGGCATTGTAAACAGACTCATAATTTCAATCCCTCTGTTCATTGTAACACTTCTGGTTCTTTTGACCAGCTGCCAGCACAGCGAGGGATTCGCACAAATCTGGAGGTATTTTGCCGGAAGCAACCAATTGCTGGCAACTTTCACGCTTTGGGCCGCAACGGTGTATCTGTGCAAGGCAGGCAAGAACTGCCTTATGACCTTGGTTCCCGCTCTTTTCATGACAATGGTGGTGAGCACCTACATAATGATTTCTCCGGAATGCCTGAATCAGCCTTGGTATGTTTCATACCCTGCCGGAGCCCTGCTCACCCTCAATTTCCTTCTTGTTCTACTGCGATGGAAATACCATTACAACATGAAATTCCCTAAGAAGACCCGTAAGAAACACGATAAAACCATATTACAGTAATAATAAAATGAAATCATTAATTACTATCGCCAGTGTGATATTATTCAGCCTGGGCACCGCGCTTTCAGGAATAGCGGCTCCCACTGCGGATAATGTGAATAGTGTGGATGAAGGCATTCAGTACTTCATCAACAATCCCAATCCTCAATTGAGTGAGCAGGTGCCTAGTCCGTACCAGGTCCTTGGTTTCAATATAGGAGAATGCTATCCTGACTGGGGCAATGTCCTTATGTATATGGAGGCTCTCAATCGTGCATCAGACAGAACAGCCATCAAGTATTTCGGAAGGACGTATCAGAGAAGGCCTTTTGTACAGCTGTACATTTCATCGCCGGAGAACATAAGGAATCTCGAGAGCATAAGGGAGAAGCACTTGAAAGTGATTTTAGACATAAAGGAAGGCAAGGAGGCATCTGCCGGCAATCTGCCTGTGGTTGTGGATTTGATGACATCAATTCATGGAAACGAAGCATCCGGAGTTGGAGCGGCTATAAATGCGGCGTATTATTTCACGGCATCAAACGATCCGCAGGTGGTCAAGATGCTTGAGAACACAATTGTAATAATAACCCCTGGCCTGAATCCCGATGGAATAAACCGTTTTGCCACCTGGGTCAATACAACAACCAGCGTGCATCCGGTTGCCAATCTCGATTCCAGGGAATTCGGTGAAACCTGGCCGAGCAGCAGGACCAACCATTATTGGGCTGACTGCAATCGTGACTGGATGAGCATACAGCATCCAGAGGGTGAGAACGATATGCAGATGTATCGTTTTTGGATGCCAAATGTAGTGCTTGATATGCATGAGCAGGGAGATACTCAGAGCGGATTCTATTTCAGCCCTGGAGATCCCGGCAGGACATACAGGTTCATTCCACAGAAGAATCAGGACTTCACGCTTGAGATATCACGGAATACGGCACGCGCGCTTGACAAGAAAGGTACTCTTTATTTCAGCCGCGAAGGGTATGACGACTTCTTCATTGGCAAGGGTGCAGCATACGGCGATATCCTGGGTTCCGTATGCATACTTCATGAGCAGGGTACTTCCAGAGGACATCTGCGTCCTACAAAGAACGGACTTCTGGCTTACAAGGCAACTGTAAGGAACCAGACTGTTGCGGCAATAAGTGTGGCCGAATCTGCATACAGCATGAAGGATGACCTCCTTTCATACAGGAAGAGTTTCTATCAGAAACAGGAAAAGGACGCCGCAATGGATCCGGTAAAAGCCTTCCAGTTCAAGGCTCCGGACAAGGGCACTGGATATCATTTCATTGACATGATGCTCAAGCACGGAATAAACGTGTATCAGAGTGCTGATGATGACGGCAGCTATGTGATTCCATTTGCCGGCAACAATTATTACCTGATAAGGTCTTTCTTTGATAATGAAACCTCTTTTGCAGACAGCGTCTTCTACGATGTTTCAACCTGGACACATGCACATGCGTTCAATCTTGAAGTCAAGAATCTTCATTCGTTGAAAGGTCTTGTAGGAAAGAAAGTTGAAAGCGCAGAACTGAAAGCCGGACAGATGATAGGGGAGCCTGGACCTGTGGGTTATGCATTCGAGACCGTGGAATTCTATGCTCCTTATGTATTGAACAAGCTTTTGGAGCGCGGACTCGTTATAAGAGTTGCAGATGATGCCTTCAAATACAAGTATAACGGTACTGAGAAAGTGTTTTCTGCCGGAACTATCGTAGTGCCTGTGGCAAACCAGCCTCTCAAGGCTGAGGAGATTCATTCTCTTCTGGCTTCTCTTGCCAAGGAAAGCGGTGTTGATGTTTACTCCCTTCAGACCGGCATGATGGGTGACATTGATCTCGGCGGTTCCATTTTCTGGAACATCACAGCACCTGACATAGCCATTATAGGGGGCAGGGGCATGAGCGTTCCGCAAACAGGTGAAATCTGGCATCATCTGGATGTAAGATATGACATGCCTCACGTGGTGATGGATTATTCCGGCCTTGGCGATGCGAATCTTGGTAAATACAATATAATAATTCTGGCCGACGGGCAGCCTTCATCACTTACTCCAAAAGGCTGGCTTGAGAAGCTCAATTCCTGGGTGCAGGCGGGCGGTACGCTCATTGTCACAGGAAAGGCATATCACGTTTCCAACAAGGCCAAACTCACGGATATCAAATACGAAAGGCTCGGTTCAGCAGACGGTATCATAGTAAAGGCGGAAACATCCCGCAGTTCCGCCCTTTCATGGGGCTTGAGGAGCAAATCTCTGCCTGTTTATAAAATGCACGCTTATAAATACAGTTCCGAAGAGGGTCGTGCCATTTTCCGTTACGCCAAGGATCCGTACATTTCCGGTTGCGTTGCAAAGGAAGCCGTGGATAAATTCGCATCCACCCCTGCAGCTCTGCTTTTCAAGACGGGACGTGGAAAAGTCCTCTTCATAGCGGACGATATGGTATGGCGTTCCTACTGGTTAGGCAGTTCAAGAATCCTCACCAACGCCATCCTGTTCCGGGAGTGCCTGTAGCGCACCTGCCTCAAAGCTGTTATTCAAGGCATTCTTGAAATTTGTAGTTGAAAACATCCGTTTCAATGCATTTGTTCAGGGAGCACCTGCCGCTACGCCGCGTCTGCTTCAATGCAGTTTATTCGTGGGGCAGCAGGTAGCTTGTGGTTGGGCAGCATCTGCCTAAATGCATTTTATTCGTGTTCAATACAATTCTGTTCAGGAAGGCGCTGTAGTTCGTTGTTTGGCCGCATCTGCTCCAATGCATTTTCTTCATGGAGCAGATGCCGCTGCGCTGCCCCCTCCTCAAATATTTATGGAGATTCTGTATTTGAACCATATATGCCTCAATGCATTTCCTTCATGGAGCACTCGCAGCAGGAGGCTTAGGTGCAAAATCGTGTGTATATGCGCACTATAGAATCTGGAGTGCAAGGCGCAATATAAACCGAAAATAACCTTCCACACTTGGATGCGCCATACCACACTTTGACTATAGGTAGCGTGATGAGGCAAATCTGCCTCACAATCCATGGTGATATGCCTTGAGAGAGCTTATGAGGCCGATTAGCGTAGAATGTGATTTTCGGTTTAGCATATAGTGTATGGAATATAGCATACAGCATACAGTGTCTAGTTAGCATCGTATATCACTACCCAAAAATGACCTGTCCATTGGAACCTTGCCAGAGTGCATTCCTGCGAGGTCTTGATGGACAGGTCTGCACATTTGGGTGAGACCTGTCCA
>JAZRWT010000235.1:0-3359 GCA_045599845.1 Candidatus Egerieisoma sp.
AACGCTTTCGACCGGAACTTTGCCTCTGGAACACGTTCAGTTAACCGCAATCAAACTTTCTTGCGGAATTGAGGATTTATTTAACCTGAATTATTCATAAAGAAAGTAAAGGAATCCTCATAATTATTTGGTAATCAGAGGATTAAATGTTATATTTGTAATGCTAAAACAAAAAACGTAACTACTCAGGTACCCAAGCCATAAGCAACAACCCCTGACAATCGATAAGCAATGATTCAGTCAATGATACTACGTCAGCGCGAGGGTCGCGATGACTCGAAGGACCTCGAAGGGGTTCTGCCCGTTCTTGCCCGCCGTCTGTATGACGGAGGCGACGGTGGCGTAGTTCTGTGCACCGGACTGTGTGCGGAAGCATCCGCTGACCTTGAGTTTGGTCTTCGCGGGCCAGGCAATGCTTTGGATAATCTTTTACTTTTGATAACAAGGACGGTGTTACAGTGTATGTGGCAGATGAGGCCAGGTGGAAATCTGAGACCGCGCACCCTACAGACGAGCAATTGGAGTTTTATCTGAGGATGACCAACAACGACCTCAAGGATTATACCGGCCGTTATGCACGTATCTGCAGCACCAACAGGGAAATGTACTACAAGGCCGGCGGCAAGGATGAAGTGGGCTTCAGCGATGATGGCAAGCGCAGCGTTTCCTGGCTCGATACCGTGAAACGTCTGTACAAGGAGGCATGGAATTCAGAGCGCAATTTTCTTATTTACGCCTGGGCGCTTTCAAACCTTGAGTAGCGATTTGCAATAGTTTGCGGAACTTCTTCCCACCGCACTTTCCGGTGCGGCCGCTATGCGACTTTTTTAGAGAGGAACTTTTGTACATCCATCGGCATAAATGCTTCAAAAATAGTTGTTTCGCATAAATGCGAAACTTGAGTTCACTTAAATTATTAATATGTAATTGTGATATAGCAGAGAAATATTGCTAAATTTGTAATCGTTTGAAAAACAATTTATAATCAAATACCTATGAAAAAACTTATTCTTATTTCACTGGCAGTTCTTGCACTGGTGTCATGCAAGGAGCAGCCAAAATCCTACAGTTGGGACGAAGATCTGGCCTATCGTCTGGGTGTGGATTTCTCATGGACACGAGACCAGGTTAAAGAGTACATCCAGAAATACATCCCGGATGTTACCGATGAACAGATTGACAATTGGACAGCAAGCGGAGAACTTGAATCAATGATGATCGATGGCGAACTCAAGTATTTCAGAAGAGGCGCATCAGTTCTTTTCCATATCAATCCGGAATGCGCTGCGGCAATGAACGCAAAACTTTATCCCGATGTTACTTCAACCGAATTCATGAGCAATTATCTTATCGATATGGATCTGGCCGCTGAGAAAGAGATGTTGGCAAAGACCATTGCCGAGGTTAAGGAAACAGGCAATCCAATTGCAACCGGGGTGAAGATGAAAGCCAAATATACTATCACAGTAGATCCTGACGCAGTTCCTGCAGGTGAGATAATCCGTTGCTGGCTCCCTTATCCAAGGGCAGACGTGGCACGTCAGAAAGATGTCAAATTCCTTGGCGCAAGTCAGGAGGACTATCAGTTCTCTGATCCTGCATGTGCACACAGCACAATATACATGGAGAAGGCTGCAGTTGCCGGTGAACCAACAGTTTTCAGCGTTGATTTTGAATTCACATCATGCCCTGAGTGGCACAAGATTACAGCTGACATGGTTCAGCCTTATGATACAACCACAGCTCTTTACAAGGAGAACACTGCAGAACGTGAGAAACATATCATTTTCTCAGAGCGCATGCGCAAACTCGCAGATTCACTTACAGTTGGGATAGACAATCCATACGAGCAGACAAAGGCTATCTTCACTTGGATCAGACAGGTATATCCTTGGGCAGGTGCACGCGAGTATTCAACAATCGAGAATATTCCTGAATATGTTCTTGATCATGGTCATGGCGATTGCGGACAGGTTACACTTCTTCTCATGAACCTTCTCCGTATAAAAGGTATCCCTTGCCATTGGCAGAGCGGTCTTACTACCGACCCTGACGGTTGGAATCTCCACGATTGGTGCGAGGTTTATTTCGAGGGCGTTGGTTGGGTTCCTGTTGACCAGTCAGCTTCTGTAAGAAGTTATGCCAAGGATGATGAGGATATGAAATATTATTTCCTTGGCGGTTATACCAAGTATCGTATGATTGTAAACCAGGACTATGGCCGTGCACTCTCACCTGAGAAACAGTATCCTAGAAGTGAGACAGTTGACTTCCAGCGTGGTGAGGTTGAGTGGAGAGGTGGCAATCTCTTCTATCCATTCTGGTCATCCGACATGGAGATAGAGTATACCGAGCTCTAATTGTCCGTCCAGCTCATTCTAACAGATTCAGTGAGGAAGGTTTGCTCATTTGCGGTAAACCTTCCTCACTCTTATTTTGTAAACAATTAATTATCAGATATATATATTTTAGCACTGCGGATGGTTTATTCATATTTTGCAAACCTTCCGCACTTTCCGCACCTTCTGCACTTTCCGCATCTTCCGCACCTTCTGTACTTTCCGCACCAGCTTGTCTATTCCATACTCTGGCGATGGTTTTTTGTTCATAGTTGCCTGACGTTGTTGCGCACTAATAAGTGACCTGCCGCTGATTTCGGGCAATGAAGCGTGCCCAATGCAGCAAGACGCAGGGTATTGAGCACACCTTGTTCTGTAACCAGTTGATAATCAATGGTGGTTTTCTGGCTGCCATGCTCAATACCCTGATACTGAGGGGTATTGAGCACACCTTGTTTTGTAACCGGTTGATAATCAGCGGTGGTTTTCTGGCTGCCATGCTCAATACCCTGCTGATGATGGTATTGGGCACGCTTGGTTTTGCACGCATGGTTCTGTAACCGGTTGATAATCATGCGGCCTTTTGGGGCAACCGGTCTCAACCCCATGGTATCGGAGGGGTTTGCGTCCGAATTCCCAGGGTATCAGAGGGGTTTGCGCCCAAATCCCTCGGAAAGCATAGTGGTTTACGCTCGAATTCCCCGGGTATCGGAGCGGATTGTGCCGAACCCCCGGCAGAAGGAAGGTTTTGAAACTGCTCGGCATTCGGAAAACGCATCATTTTAAGGAGAATTATTTTTGGAACGATATTTGTGAGAATGGTAGTGACTTGCGCAAGGTTGAAATACTATCGCAAGTGAAAGATTGTGAATATTAAATAATAAAGTTTCGCAAGCCTTCTGTAAGTTCTTGAAAGGAAATGAATGGAATTCTTGCGAAACTTAAGTAAAAAGAGAAATGTTATGAAAAAGGGTTTTATGATTTTGGCGGCACTCGCACTTGTGAGTTTTGCTATCGGGG
>JAZRWT010000236.1:0-4278 GCA_045599845.1 Candidatus Egerieisoma sp.
GTTTCTCCGGTGTTTTCGGGGGCAATGCGGCCTTGTATTATATCAACTGCACTGACCAGCAGATAACGGTATTCCCTGAAGGGACCACAACAGGCAGAATGATGACCAATGCCGGCAAATCACGTAGTTTCGGTATTGAAATGGCGGCCTGGTATTATCCGGTTAATGATTTGAAGCTTTCAGCTTCATATGGTTATACAAATGCCAAGTTCACAAAATATAACAACGGCCAGAAAGATTACGAGGGCAATTATGTGCCTAATGTTCCGCAGAACATGGTTTCTGCGGATGCAAACTATACTTTGCGAAATGTTTGCTCTGTGTTTGACAACCTGAGTTTCAATGTTTCCTGGAACGGAACGGGCAAAATATATTTGGACGAGGACAATGAGGTTTCGCAGAAATTCTATTCATTGCTGAATGCCAGCATAATATTCGAGAAACGTTTGACCGGCTACGGATTCAATCTTGAAATATGGGGCAAAAACATAGCGGACACACCATACAATGCCTACTACTTTGTTTCAATGAACAATCCGTTCTTTGCAAAAGGCAAACCTGCCCGCTGGGGTGCCACACTCTCATTCGAGTTCTAGGATAATGGGCATCAGTCAGTGTTACAGGCCCACTTTTCAGTTCAAAACGTTCACTGCTCAAGAGTTGCTGCTGACTATATTAGGATATTGTGGCGGTTTTGGCTGTTTTGGTGGTTGTGGTGGTTTTGATGGCTTTGTCTGTTTTGGCTGTTTTGGTGGTTGTGGTGGTTTTGTCCACAAAATCACTGAAAATGTGGATATTTGAGGAAAAATAGGTCAAAAATCCACAAAAACGCCTCTTTTGTGGCCGTTTGCAATTTTGGATAACACTTGTTACCTTTACAACAAATGCTTCTACTTGACTCAAGCATAGCAAGCAGGCCGTATGGCCGGGTATCTGATGCCCATTGAAGTAAATGCATTTTCAAAAATTCCGTTTTGACAAGTCTTTAATGAACTGTCTTAGAATTTTCATTTTTTAAGGAGCTTTCAAAACGGCAAGCAAATTCATGATTTTCAACCAGGCTACCATTGGTAGTCTTAATCAATTTCAAACTTGGTCGCTAATAGCGGGCTCACAATCATTATGTTATGGAAAAAGCAGAATTTTATTACAGAGAACAGGTATGTACAGATACATTTAACAGTTTAGGGCAGGTTTACAATGCTTGTACTTCCGAAAATCACCCTTTGATATTCATTACTGAAGAAGATTTCAAGACTGGCATGTCGATTTTAGGTATATCTGCGTTGATGAACAAAGAAATACAGATATATGCTTTTCAATTGATGAGCAATCATATTCATTTAGTGATAGGAGGAGACGAACAGCAAATAATGAGTTTTTTCAATTATTTCGTGGACCGCCTTGAATATTGTTTGCCCGGACGATTGGATATAAAGCAGTTCAAGTTAAAATTGTTCCAGATAGAGGATATTGCATATTTCAGGAACTCCATAATCTATGTTAATAGAAATGGTTTTGTAGTCAATAGTAACGTAACTCCGTTTTCATATCCATGGGGAACAAGCAACTGCTTCTTTCAGCCGATTGTTTCCAAATATTTCAAATTGGGCGGCATGGCAATAGGAACGAGGAGAATCAGAAATCTGATGCATACTAAAAATGCTGATCTCCTCAGTGGCACCCTTATTATTGATGGATATGTAACGCCATTGGAATTCTGCAAAATTTCAATGGCTGAACAGGTATTCAGAGATGCAAAGCAATACTTCCATATGATTTCGCGGAATGTTGAAACGTATTCAAGGATAGCTAAATTGCTGGGAGAATCAATTTATTATAATGATAACGATTTATATGTTGCTGCAACCAAAATAGCAAAAGAGAAGTTCGAATCAAAAGATTTGAATACGCTTACCCCCAGCCAGAAAATAGAGTTGGCTAAACAGCTGCATTTTGAATATAATGCAGGAGATAAGCAACTTCAAAGAATGCTCAAGATAAATGAGAACATACTGAAGTCTCTTTTTTAAAACGTAAGCCTGCAATACAAGGCGTTTCAATCAATATTCCTGGAAGATAGCACGGACAAGGTCTGCGATTGTAGAAATCTGGCGGACCTTTATGTTCTGGAAGTAGCCAGATTGCTTGGTAGTTCTTGAAGCACCGGCTGACTCTTTGGACCGTTCAACTTTATCATTAACTTTTGAAAGGCTGTTGAAACTGGATACGAAGATTTGCTCGAAGCCAAGTTTCTCTGCTTCAATTATGCGTTTTTCAACCTGACTTACCGGACGGATTTCTCCACTGAGACCTATTTCGGCGGCGAAAGCCGTGCGTGCCGGTATGGCAATGTCAAAGTTTGAGGAGAGTATTGCGGCCACTACCGCCAGATCACAGGCAGGGTCATTTATGCGCAGGCCTCCGGCAATGTTGAGGAACACGTCCTTTGCGCTGAGTTTGAAGCCAACACGTTTTTCAAGCACTGCAAGGAGCATGTTCATCCTGCGTACGTCAAATCCTGTGGCGCTTCTTTGCGGAACGCCATAAACTGCGCTGCTCACAAGTGACTGCACTTCAATCAGGAAAGGTCTGTTGCCGTCCACCATTGAGGCTACGGCCACTCCGCTGAGGTTCTCTCCATGCATTGGAATGAAGAGTTCCGATGGGTTGAGGATTTCCCTCAGACCCTTGCCTGTCATCTCGTAAACGGCAAGTTCATCAGTTGAACCAAACCTATTCTTGATACTTCTTAAAACTCTGTATGAATGTCTAGTATCACCTTCGAACTGAAGCACTACATCAACAATGTGTTCCAGTATTTTCGGGCCTGCAATTGTACCGTCCTTTGTTATGTGGCCAATAAGGAGAGTTGGGGTATTGGTTTCCTTGGCAAAGCGCAGTAATGATGCTGCACATTCGCGTACCTGCGAGACGCTACCAGCCGATGAGTCAATATTCTCGGAATATATTGTTTGTATTGAATCAATTATGAGCAGCTGCGGTGCGTTTTCCTTGGCCTGTTTGAGAATGTTCTCAAGCAAGGTTTCGGAAAGCACCCAGCAATTGTTCAGGGCACTCCATCCAACTGTTCCTGGCTCATTTGTTGTGCTTCCGTTTGTATCAGGTTTTATGCTATCTCCTGAATGTGTTTCCAAATTCTGCTTTCCTGATTTGAAAATCATCTGCTGGCTCAGGCGTTCTGCGCGCATCTTGAGCTGCTTCACGCTTTCCTCTCCGGAAACGTACAAGGTCTTCAAATCTTGGCAGCTCAGAGGTATCTGAAGTGAAAGAGTTGACTTGCCTATTCCAGGCTCACCGCCAATCAGAATCAGGGAACCGGGCACTATTCCGCCGCCAAGCACTTTGTCAAGTTCGCCAAGCCCATTTTCATAGGTGGCGCAGGCTTGTCCGTTTCTCAAGTCAGTATGATCAATATCTTCGGAAGAAGCAACTGAACCTTTTGACAGCCTTATTCTCGGCTCGTCTTCAGTACGGATCTGGCTCAGAGGCTGAGGCTTGCATTCCAGCGTGTCTATGAATGCCCTGGAGCGTGAAGTCCTGGCATTCCCTTCATCCTTGCTTACAAGTTCTTCATGCATTGTGTTCCATTCTCCGCAGGCAGGGCAGCGGCCCATCCATTTGGGGCTTTCATTTCCGCAACTGGTGCAGAACCAAACTTTCTTTGCTTTCGTAGCCATAAGTCCTATAACTCAAGTTTCGCAAGCATTTAATTAATTCCTTTCTGGAAAATTACGTGAGGCTTGCGAAACTTCTCCCCACCGCACTTTCCTGGTGTTTTACCCTCTCCCTAATTGGGGCTGACTAAAAATTCAGCCCCAATTGTTTTACCCCCGCTGCTTTGCAGCTGCCCCACTGTGGCATGCCGCTTTCACTACGTTCCAGTGGGTGTTTTAAGCTGCTTCGACTTCCTTACGAAAGTCTCGCTGAGGCTCCAACACGGCGCTGATGCGCCTTTTTAGTCACTTTCCTTTCTCATCGGCATAAATGCCTCAAAATAGGTGTTTCGCATATATGCGAACCTTGAATTCCAATTAGATTTCGTTCAGTGCTCCGCTCGTCTGCAATGCAAAGCGTCAGGCTTTAGGCGGTGGCGGAGCTTTTGGATAACTATCGCAGTAGATAATAGTACACAAAAATAACCAACATTGGCCAGAATATCAAGTCACCTCAATTCTGTTGAACTACGTCCAATTACCAGCCGAAGTGTTATATTCGCATTTAAAGGCAGATGGGAAGCAGCATAGTCGAGAATTC
>JAZRWT010000237.1:0-3776 GCA_045599845.1 Candidatus Egerieisoma sp.
TATATTAAGAGCCGGACCACCTCCTGCGGTATACCCGTAACTTCTCCCATCTTCAAACTGAGAAATCCAGAAAGCATACAGGTCTCCGTCCGTAAGGTAGAACTTAAGCCGTATCTTCTCCCCATCCAGAGATTCAAGCGTAGAATTGTCTTTCCATGTAATCCGGCATTTCGTATTGTCTGTTGTCATTGCTATGCAATCATCTGCAGAAAAACCCTGTTTGACATTACCTGAAGCATCAAGCACTTCAACCTTCAGTGAACCTTTTACATCCGCATTCACATAAAGGTATTTGCCCTTGAATGCCAATGTTTCCGTAGTCAAAGAGCCATTCCCGCTCATTGAAGCGAATCCGTCACGGCGCAATGTAGCCAATCCGGTAGAAATGACTTCGTTATTGTTTCCGTTGAGACGGCGTCCGCTCATATAGAAATATAGTCTGTCACCAACGATGAGCGGAGAGCCAACGGCAGACTGGATGTTTCCGTTATTCCAGGCTTTGACATTGTCATCAACAGAGCAGAACGGAACGAAATCCTCCCGGTACCAGTTCCAACCGTCTCTACTGTATCCAATAAGCAATTGATTCCTTTTTATGACATTATCTCTTGAGCAAACATCATTTTCCGGACCGGACCAAACGGAGAACACTCCAAGCAATACACTTTCGTATGCAACTGCATCCAGATTGTATGTTCCGGGAATAACGGACGGGTATTTCTCATGTTTCGGATCTGATGGCCAACTGCCGAACCAGAAATACGACAAATCAGGCAAGGCATTCTTCGTGCCAACAGCAGGGTCAACGTTTTCCATATAGTCCCTGCCGCGAACAAGAGTGTTGGCATCAACTCTGACATTGTGCCTCAGTCCCCAAACCCAAATGCCCCTGAAAGAATTGAAGAAAACTGTGGAGCGGTCCATAATCTTTGCGGATTCAGACTGGTCACGCCATGCAATGCCATCAGAGGATGTCATATAGTGCATATGCCAGTCGCTTCCTGATTTCAGGACATCAAACATTTTATATCTCTTTGAATCATTCCTTTCCAATTTGTCAATCCATACAGTATTGGCATCACGTTCCTTTGGTTGTGAAACAATATTGGTTCCTGGAACGACTGTCAAAGAGGGTCTGGTCCATGAAATCCCGTCAAAGGATTCTGCATAGCAAGTGGCACTGTATCCGCTGGATACATTTTGTCCAACTGCCATGTACCACATTTTGAACTTCCCATCAACCTCATCGTACCAAACGCCATCGCTGAAAGGTGCTGCCGAACCTGCACCATCTTTATCCGTCAACTCCCATTCCTTTTCTGGTTTTAGAACAGGATTTGACTGATGGTATTCTGCCCTGTGCCATGTCCTGTCAAGATCTGTGGAAGAAATAAGAAAATCATCCACAAACAACTGCCTGCCTATGGTAATATCTATGACAGAAGGTTTATCCTTAAGATAGAATGGATTCATACCCTTGGTCACATTCTCAGAATAGTTCTTGGGCGGCCATGGAGCAGGGAGTGTTATCCCGTTATAAAGCAACTTGGACCAAGGGTCGGGATTCGGTATAGGTATCTCAGGCTGCGGTTCAGGTCCAGGTCCCGGTTCCGGTCGCGGATCAGGTGCAGATACGTCTTCCATTCGCCCGCATGAAGTGAGACCTATGGCAAGAATCATTAAAGGTAATATTAACCGTCTCATAATAATCACTTGACAGGAACATCAATACCAGCAGGTGACAATCCCGGACCGCCACCGGCTGTATATCCGCGACTTTCTCCGCTTTCCCAAGGTGAAATCCAGAAAGCATACAGATCACCGTCTGTCATAGTGAAACGAAGCCTGATTTCTTTCCCGGCATATTTCCCAACTTTGGCAACGAACAGTTTGGTGCTGTTTTCATTGTTTATCACCGGTATATCCGAGCAAATCACATTGCCTTTGCTTCCAAGAAGTTCAACCTTCAGGTACCCTTTTATGTCTGCGTTGACAAACAGATACTTTCCGTCAAATTCCAAGGGTTCTGTTGTAAGAGTACATGTTGTTTCTCCAGCGTGACGTGATACAAATCCATCCCTTCTGAGGGTTGCAAGTCCAGTGGAAGTATAGCTGTCCCACATGATGTCATTAAGACGACGGCCGCTACAATAAAAATAGAGCGAATCTCCAACAATCATAGGAACTCCGCCTATTGACTGCATATTCCCCCAGTTCCAGGACATGTCACTGCTGCGGTCATTGGCCATGAAAGGCTTATGGGTAGGACGACTGAAATGAAATCCGTCCCTGGAATACCCGAGCATGATTTCATTCTTCTTCTGTATGCCCAGTTCTCCACAGATATTATTCTCAGGACCTTGCCATACTGAATACTGGCCAAGCATTATGCTTTCGTACGGGATACAATCAAAGTTGTATATTCCAGGCTCAACAGCAGGAAATTCCTCATTGAGAGGTTCTTTGTCATCAGGAGTAAACCAATATACCACATTCTTGTCAGGAACGCCTTTTCTTACACGATGTGCCATTGACACAGCCACTTCCGGATCCTCTGCTTCAAGGTAACTGCGTGATCTCGATGATACTTCTGTGCTGTATCTCATGCTCAGGCACCATACATTTCTGAATGGATTGAAAAATACGGAAGAACGGTCGTACAGGTCACCACTTTGTGCAACAGGAATTGACCAATGAATTCCATCGGCAGAATATTTCAGCATAAACTGCCAGCGCTTGTCTGTAGGTCTGCGTTCAACATTGAAAAGTTTGAAGCGTTTGGATGGATCTTTTTCTGCCTTATCAAGCCAGATTGTGGCAGCATCCCTGTCACAGGTATCAACAACATTAGTCCCAGGGAGAACGTCACCTATAACCTTTGTCCAGTTCTTGCCGTCTTCAGATTCTGCATATGCTGTATAGAATGTCTGATTTGACTGCTTGTGCAACAGACCGGCTCCTGCCAGATACCACATCCTGAACTTTCCTTCATTTTCATCATACCATATACCATCACTGAATGGAGCTGCATAGGGAGCTCCTCCAACGGTATTCTCCCAAGTTTCACTTGGTTCAAGAACTGGATTTCCGTGATAAAACTCCGGGGTATGGAAAACCATTTCCATATCCGTGGAACTGATCAGGAAGTCATCAACAAAAAGTTGTCTTCCAGTATTTACTGGTATAACGGACGGCTTCGTTTCAAGATAAGGAACCGGCATCTGCATACGTCCGGCCGGCTCTTCATAACGAGGCGGCCACTGTTCTGGAAGGACAATCCCGTTATAAAGTGTCCGAGCGCTCTCGGGTGTTGTTTGAGAACAAGACACAAACAACACCGAAAGTGCAAGTACCAACAAATTCTTAACCATATTCATATACTAATAGCCAGGGTTCTGTTTAGCAAAATGATTGGATTCAATCTCATCTATAGGAATAGGGAGCAATTCGTGCTTGTTAGCAACGAAGCCTTGATAATCTGCATCAGAGATGAGTTTCTTGAAGTTAGGATCAGAAGCTTCAAGCGATTTGAACCTGTTGGCGAGTTCTCCCCAACGGAGCAAATCAAAGAATCGATGGCCTTCAAGAGCAAATTCCAAAACTCGCTCGGACTTTATATCTTCAAGGGTAATGGCACCCTTTGTATTCATATTTGCTCTCTTCCTTACAGCGTTGAACGCATCGGCGGCACTCATTGTTCCCTGTTTGCCGCCACTTACTACAGCTTCGGCATACATCATAAGAACGTCGGCATAGCGCAGATATCTCCAGTTTAC
>JAZRWT010000238.1:0-4198 GCA_045599845.1 Candidatus Egerieisoma sp.
GCCTGCGCACTTTGAGAATTGAAAGAGGAGGCTATTGTGGCAATGAGTTCCTCTATGAGCTTTGGATTTGAAACGGCTTCTGAAACCTTGTCCTTGAGCATTTTGGAAACAAGCATGTTCTCAATGCTGTTCCTTATTGCAGACAATGATTTTGATGCCGACATCTTGATGTCGCTTTCAGTTTTTGATTTCAAGTCATCTGCGTCTTTTCTTGCCTGAGAAATAATTTGCCCGGCCTCATCCTTAGCCTGTGCTATTATCTGCTCAGCTTCCGCTCTTGCTTTGGCCTTGAGCTCTTCTGCCTGGGCTTTACCTTTGGAAAGGCCTTCATTGTAGAGCTTGTCTGTAAGTTCCTGCAATTTGTTCTGCATAAGTTTTATCTCTTTATATAACGTTTATTATTGTTTATCCATAAAATCAGCCCCTATTAGGCCAAATAACATATCCTTGCAAATTTACTACTTATTAATGTCCGAACAAAATCTTATGCTATAAAAAACAGCCGTCACAACAACTGCAACGGCCGTTTTTCATAATATTTGATCTGTTGTTTATGAGAGGAATCCAAGAAGGATACCAGCTGCAACAGCACTGCCTATCACACCTGCTACATTTGGTCCCATAGCGTGCATGAGCAGGTAGTTTGTCTTGTCATATTCAAGTCCTACATTGTTTGAAACGCGGGCGGAATCAGGCACTGCTGATACACCGGCATTACCAATGAGAGGATTTATCTTGTTCTCATCCTTGAGGAAGAGATTGAAGATCTTCACGAACAGTACACCTGCAAATGTTGCAATCACAAATGAGAATGCACCAAGGGCAAAAATTCCTATTGATTTGAGCTGGAGGAATTTGTCTGCCTGTGTAGAGCAACCTACTGTCAAGCCTATGAGAATAGTGACAATGTCAATCAGAGGACCGCTTGCTGTGTTGGCAAGCCTTCTGGTAACACCGCTTTCCTTAAGAAGGTTTCCAAAGAAGAGCATACCCAGAAGTGGAAGGCCTGAAGGTACAATGAATGCTGTGAGAAGGAATCCAACAATTGGGAAAATCTTCTTCTCTGTCTGAGATACCTGTCTTGGTTTCTTCATCCTGATAAGACGCTCTTTCTTGGTTGTCATAAGTCTCATTATAGGAGGCTGGATGACAGGAACCAATGCCATATAGGAGTATGCAGATACTGCAATTGCACCCATAAGGTCAGGAGCCAGTCTTGAAGAAAGGAAGATTGCAGTAGGACCGTCCGCTCCACCTATGATACCTATGGCACCGGCCTCATTTGGAGCGAATCCCATAGCAAGTGCTATGGCGTAGGCACCAAAGATACCGAACTGTGCAGCCGCACCAATAAGAAGAAGCTTAGGGTTTGATATAAGAGCGGAGAAGTCTGTCATTGCACCAATACCAAGGAAAATAAGCGGAGGATAGAATCCTTGACGGACACCTTGGTAAAGAATATTCAGAACAGAACCCTCTTCATATATTCCAACCTGCAAACCAGGGAAAAGAGGAATGTTTCCTACAATTATACCAAAACCTATAGGAACGAGAAGCATAGGTTCCCAGTCCTTTGTTACAGCAAGATATATGAAAAGCAGTCCTATGAGAATCATTATGATATGGTTCACGGAACAGTTCGCAAAACCTGTGTAGGTCATGAACTGGGAAAGGTTCTCTCCCAAAAGTGTGAATATGTTGTTAGATTGTAGAATCATAAACTTATGCAATGGTTAGAAGTGGAGCGCCCTCAAGAATTGAATCACCCTTGTTGACTTTGATGCTTGTTACAGTACCGTCAGCTGTGGCTTCAATTACGTTTTCCATCTTCATCGCCTCGAGAAGCATAACTTTCTGGCCCTTCTTTACAACGTCACCCTCCTTGACGCTAACCTCAAGAATAACGCCTGGAAGCGGTGAGTTAACAGTTACGCCTGCACCGGCAGGAGCAGCAGCCTTAGGAGCTGCAACAGGTGCAGCGGCAGGTGCCGGAGCAGCTGGAGCTGCTGCAGATGCTGATTTACCGTTTACTTCAAGATTTGTAACGTTTCCGTCAACGCTGGTAACTTTTACAACGAAATCCTTTCCGTTGATATTCAACTTGTACTCTTTCATGATTATTTGATTTTATAATTATCTGTTAATTGTAGGGGTCTGCTTCATAATGAGAGCCTTGTTGCCCCAAGGTGAATAAATTTGCTTGAATGTGAGAATATTGCTTTCTACATCGTGTACCTGCTCGTTTTCAGACTCCAGATGTATGGCCATTACTATTGCTGCGGCTATTTCCTCGTCTGTATATTCAGCAGGATCTGCGTTTACGGTAAGCTTCACATCATTCTTTGCTTCAGCCTGCGCTGCTGCAGCTGCAACTGAAGCCTGCTTTTTAGCTTCTTCCATTTTCATGTTTCTTGCGGCAACCAATCTGAACAGGAAGTAAAGGATAATGAGTGCGCTGAATACTACGCTCATTGCAGTAACGGCCATGATGCTGCCGTGCGGATCCCTTTCCTTAAGTCTGATCAGTTTTGATTCCTTGTTGTCAATTACATTAGCGGAACTAGGAGTTACTTTCTTCAGAATTGTCCAGCCGGAATCACCGTTCATTTCATTTTCATTCCTTGAAATCAACCAGGATCTGCTGAAGAACCCTGTAGGGCTGGTAAATCCGATTCCGTCAACTTTTCTACCATAAGAAAGATTTTCAGGCACATTCTGTGCTTCAAATTCAATCTCATCAATAATCTGCCTTCCATCTGCATTTACAAGAGCGAGATACGTTGTTGTACTGTCTATCCTGAAATTGATATGGAAAGTACCCTTGTCCGGTTCATTGTCTGCAAAGAACAGCAGATGCTGGCGTGGTTTGACTTTTGTAAGAACATCGCCTTTAGGAATCTTGTATTTCTTGAGGTTGTTCGGATCATCAGTCAGGAAACATCCTGCTACATCAACTGTACCATAAGATGTGTTGAACAATTCTATCCAGGCGCTTCTATTGCCATAATCATCCACATATCCGTTTGTGTTGTTAACAACAATCTCATTCAAACGCATATCTGAAAGATTCTGGGCATTTGATGCAAAAGCGCACAGAATCAAACATGCAGTTAATATATGATAATAAATCTTTCTCATTTGCGTGATATTACAGAGGAAGGTTGTCATGTTTCTTGGCAGGATTTGTAAGTCTCTTGTTAGCAGACTGCTGCAAAGCCCTGATTATACGGAAACGTGTATTTCTTGGCTCAATAACATCATCGATATAACCATATTTTGCCGCATTGTAAGGATTTGCGAATGCATCTCTGTACTCTTTCTCCTTTTCTGCCGCAAATGCCTTAGGATCTTCGGCTGTCTTCAATTCCTTGCCATAAAGAACTCCGATAGCGCCTGAAGGACCCATAACAGCAATCTCAGCACCAGGCCAAGCGTAGTTGATATCGCCTCTCAAATGTTTAGAACTCATTACGCAGTATGCACCGCCGTATGCCTTGCGGAGAACAACTGTAATCTTAGGAACTGTAGCCTCACCGTATGCATAGAGAAGTTTTGCACCGTGAAGGATAACAGCGCCGTATTCCTGCTGTGAACCAGGAAGGAATCCAGGTACGTCAACCAATGTTACAATAGGAATGTTGAATGCGTCGCAGAATCTTACGAACCTTGCACCCTTTCTTGAAGAACTGATATCAAGAACACCTGCAAGAACCTTAGGCTGGTTGGCAACGATACCTACTGACTTTCCGTTGAATCTTGCAAAACCTACTACAAGATTCTTTGCATAATCTGCATGAACCTCAAGGAACTTGCCGTTATCAACAATAGCCTCGATTACCTTGTAAACATCGTAAGGCTTGTTAGGGTTGTCAGGAATAATGTCGTTGAGTGAATCCTCAAGTCTGTCTATAGGGTCTGTGCACTCATAAACAGGAGAATCTTCCATATTGTTCTGAGGCATGTAGCTCAACAAATCCTTGATGACTGATATTGCCTCTTCCTCAGTGTCCACTGCAAAGTGTGCAACACCGCTCTTTGAAGCGTGTACGCTTGCACCGCCGAGGTCTTCCTGTGAAATTACTTCACCGAGTACTGATTTAACAACTGTAGGACCAGTAAGGAACATGTAGCTTGTTCCTTTCCTCATGATATTGAAGTCAGTGAGGGCTGGAGAATAAACTGCACCACCTGCGCAAGG
>JAZRWT010000239.1:0-2511 GCA_045599845.1 Candidatus Egerieisoma sp.
CAAATTTCAACAACGGAGATTTCAGGGAGGAATCAATTTTCAATACAAGAACAGGGGACGATCCTACCAATGAAGGTAGCAGCCTGAACACAGGAAACAACAATTCACAGTGCGCAGGAGGCCGCTTCCTTTTCCGCCAGAAACTTGGGAAACCCGGAAGAACGCTTTCCCTTATGCTGAATTTCCAATTCCAGAACAATGAGATTGAAGGAAACAACTATTCGCTTACGAACTATTACCAGGATGGTGAAATCAATTCCATAAGTCTTATCAATCAGGATTACAACAGAAACGAGATTTCCAAGAATATTATGGGAAGATTCTCATACACGGAGCCTCTGGGAAAGAACTATTTTGTTGAAGCCGCTTACAGATATAACTGGAGACGCACAAATTCAGACAAGGACACCTGGGATATTCTGGAATCAGGCGAAAGGCAGTGGAACGAGGAGTATTCGGCACATTATGAGAACACCTTCGCTACACAGAGATTCGAACTTTCGTTCATGAAGCAGGAGGAGAAATACAATTTCAACATAGGAGTCACATACGAACCTGCAAAGACAGAGAGCACGGGACTTGCAAGGGATACCACCTATACAACAGGAAATTTTGCTCCGATGGCAAGGTTTGATTTCAGGTTCACCGATGACAAGTTCCTCCGCATAAGCTACAGAGGCCGTTCACAGCAGCCTTCAATCACACAGATGATGCCTATTGCAGATAATTCCAACCCATTGCTGGTTCAGCTGGGAAACATGAATCTGCAGCCTTCGTTCACCAACAGCCTGTGGGCTGAATACAGAAGCAACAACAGGAAGAATTTCAGCTGGTTCGGAGTTACTCTTGAAGGCTCCTACAAGACAGATAACATTGTAACCCAGAAATATTACGATGAAAACGGCGTTCAATATACACAGCCTATCAACGACAATACCGGTATTTACAATATTTCCGGCAGGGTTATGCTGAATAAACCGATAGGCAAGTCAAAGTTCACCGTAATGTCATTCACTTTCCTGAGCTTTGGAAACGGAGTGAGTTTCGTGAGCGACAACGATGCTTTCGTAAAGAACGTAACAAGGAACTTCAGCGTTTCCGAAAATGCGAGAATCATGTACAGGACCGATGACGTGGAACTCAGTGCCGGAGCCAGAGTCAGATACAATAATGCCTGGTATACCGTTGAATCAATGAGCAACAGCAATCCGTCAACCTGGTCCAATACATACAGCGTGGGAGCAAACATAAACCTTCCTTGGAACTTCAATATTACAACGGATTACAACTTCACCCACTACATAGGTTACGGCAGCGGCTACGATGACCCGTCGCAGGTGTGGAATGCCGAGATTTCAAAGACTTTCCTGAAGAATTTCACTCTCAAGGCAAAGGTGTTCGATATTCTTGCAGATGCAAAGAATACGTACAGGAACACCACGGAAGACTATGTTCAGGATGTTCAGAACAATACTCTGGGCAGATACGTGATGTTCTCGCTGGTATGGCGCTTTGGCAAGTTCGGAAACGGTCAGGGCTCCATGGGAATGGGCAGAGGCCATATGGGACATGGCCCGAGGGGCGGTCGCCGTTAGCCAGGTATGGATTTTATTGTCAGAGGCATCCGGTTCTGCAAAGAATCGGATGTTTTTTTTTTGAGAAAGAGCGGTGCCTTTCGTATATTTGTAGTTTACTAATGTTGTGCAGGAAAGCCTTTCAAGCTTGTTTCCTGCCGCAGAAACAGGCACGAAACAATTCAAAAATTAAATATGTATCAGAAAAGACTGGGCTTTGACAATGAGAAATACCTTCGCATTCAATCGGAGCATATCAGGCAGAGAATAGAGCATTTCGGAGACAAACTTTATCTTGAGTTCGGCGGAAAGCTTTTTGATGACAATCATGCAAGCAGGGTGCTGCCTGGCTTCGAGCCTGACAGCAAGCTCAAGATGCTCATGCAGCTTGCCGATTGCTGTGAGATAATAATTGTAATCAGCGCTGTTGACATTGAAAAGAACAAGGTCCGCAATGATTTGGGAATCACATACGACATGGACGTGTTGCGTTTGCGCAAGGAGTTCGAGAACAGGGGCTTCATTGTAAGTTCCGTTGTAATAACGCACTTCAACGGCCAGTCCAGTGCCGTGGCTTTCAGAAACAAACTTGAGAGAATGGGAATAAAGGTTTATTTCCACCATACCATTGAAGGCTATCCGAACAATATAGCGCTGATTGATTCTGAAGAAGGTTTTGGAAAGAACGATTATGTTGAAACAACAAGGCCGCTGGTTGTAGTAACGGCACCTGGTCCCGGAAGCGGAAAGATGGCTGTTTGCCTGAGTCAGCTGTATCAGGAGAACAAACGCGGAATCAAGGCAGGTTATGCCAAGTTCGAGACTTTCCCCGTATGGAACCTCCCTTTGAAACATCCTGTAAACATAGCATACGAAGCCGCAACTGCTGACCTCAATGATGTGAATATGATTGATCCTTTCCATCTTGAGGCCTATG
>JAZRWT010000240.1:0-3978 GCA_045599845.1 Candidatus Egerieisoma sp.
TTCGTAGAAGACGCGGTCGTCCTCATCGGGAAGGGATTCTGGATAAGCTGTTCTATCGGTGTCCTCTCCAAGAAAGACTATACGCTCCACAAGGAGTTCGCGCATTTCCTTATCAAAATTGAACTTGGGACGAGAAAGGACTTCGGTGTACTCTGTGACTATCTCATTATTATATAGAGGAGTTATCTTGCCATCAAGCACTGCATCTATGAATTTGATAACTGATGACTCCTCTGATTTTGCCAGAAGCACTGAGACGAGAACGTTTGTGTCTATAACTGCATGTATCATTGCTGTTGCCCATGATTATTTCTTTTCTGCCCTGTATGCGGCTATTTCCGCATTGATCTCGTCCAAGGAAATCTCCGGTTCATTGCCGCTTCTCCTGCGCCCGGCATTGAGAGCAAGCATAGTACGAAGCCTTTCGTTGGCATTGTCTTTTGCTCCGACTCTGATAGTGAAAGGAATGCTACGGCTTTCCATCACAGCACGCATAAAAATATTCATGGCGGTATTAGCGCTCATGCCAAACTGCTCACATAGATTGGTAAACTCTGCCTTTACCTTAGAGTCAGTACGAATTGTCATCGTTGCCTGTGCCATAATTTCAAATGTTGATTTAATTAACTTCTGAATGCATCTTGCATTCATCTTGATTGCAAAGATAGTAATAATAATTGTTACATCAAAAGTTTTAAAAGGATTTTCAGGAAAGTCTTTAGCCTTACCTTGTGCGTCCGGAAGATGTATCTTTATACAAAAAGGAGAACGAAAATGTCGCTCTCCTGGTAGTATCTTGAATATTCGTTGTCCTTGCCGTCGATGATGCCTCCGCACTCTCACAAACCAGGATGCGGCTTTGTTGTTGCGAATGATTCGCGTTATTGATGACCTGTTGCTACTTGTTTGAGGAAGCGGGAAGTTCCTTGCCGGGAGAGAGGGCAACGCCGCAGCCAAGAACTTCATTGGCGGCGCGGACTATGCTTTGTTTGCCATCAACAAGTCGTGAAGAATTTGTCTTGAAATCGGCAAGGACTCTCTCCAGAGAAGCCTCCAGTTTGGCGTTTTCAGTACAGAAAAGAGCAACGCGGTCAAGCATCTTGCGGGCACCGTCCATAATATCCTTCACGTTGTCCATAGTTTTCTTCTGAATCCACGCGCTGCGAATCAGACGCAGGAAAGGAAGAAGCGTTTCTTCAGTGGTAATGAGCACGCCCTGCTCGAAAGCTTTCTTGAATACGTTAGGATCTTCCTGTTTGGCAAGCTGATACGCCCCGTAATTAGGTATGAACATAATTACATAGTCCAAAGTCTTGCGGCCCTTGACATAACGCTGATATTCCTTGCCATTGAGTTCCGCAATATGATTGAGCACCGATTCCAGATTGCGTCTGGCAGCATCCTTCCTTTCTGCGTCCGTATCAGCGGCAAAGTAATCAGCAAGTGCTGTTAGCGATACTTTTGAATCTACAAGAATATCGGTATTGTCAGGGAAATGAAGTGCAAAGTCAGGACGCATGCGCTTGCCGCTATCCTCGTTCACGATTATATTGCCTTTGGCATCACGAAGATAGAACTCGGCCTCGTAATCACGGCCCTCTTCCAGACCCTCCTGCTTCAAAATGTTGGCGAGTATGGTTTCACCAAATATGCCTTGCATCTTGTTCTTGCCCTTGAGCGCACTGGCAAGATTTGCTGCCTGAGCGTTAATCTTCTCAGTCTGCGAACGCAGATTGCTCACTGTTTCCTCGAACTTGATCTTGATTGCCGTGCTTTCCTCCGTATGTGCCTTCATCTGAGCCTCAACCTTCTCACGCATTGCATTGATATCCTTGTTGAGCGCTCCGGTAATATTGCTCATAGTCTCCACCGCCTCCTTCTTCAAGGACTCTTCCCTCTCCTTCATCAACTTCTCGTTCTGCAGAGCCATTTCATTCCTGGTAGCCTCGATGATTCTTGTCTGACTCTCCTTCAACTCAGCCAATGTTGTCTCATAATTCTTCTTTTGTTCCTCAATAGTTTTCGCCTGATTCTCCTTCAGTTCAGCTATGGTAGCTTCAAAATTACCCCTCTGTTCAAGAACAATCTTTGTCTGATTTTCCTTCAGTTCATTTATAGTCTTAGCATAATTCTCATTATTTACCGCGATAGTTTTTTCATAATTTTCCTTCACCTCGGCCTGTGACTTCTCCTGATTTCCCTTCACCTCCGCCAAAGTCTGTTCATACCTGAGCCGCTGCTCTTCCACAAGTTTTGTCTGTTGTTCCTTTACTTCAGCCAACGTTTTTTCATAACTGTTACGCTGCTCGGCAATGGCTTTTGCGTTCTGCCCGGCAAGTTCCTGAAGTTTGCGCTCATAAGCGTCCTTCTGCTCGGCAAGCGTTTTTTCGTATGAAGCTTTCTGCTCCGCCTTGGATTCTGTAACTGATGCAAGTGAAGAATCCTTAGCCTTGAGTTCCATATCCTTTGAGGCCAGTTCAAGTCTCTGGGCGTTCAATTTCTGCTCAAAGGCATCCTTCTGCTCAATCAGGGCATGCTCGCCTGCGCTTTTCAGACTGCCAAGTTCATTTTCGTAAGAAGCCTTCTGCTGTGCAAGCCTCTGTTCATACTCACCGCTTAATTCACCAACACGTTTGTCAGCCTTGAGCACCTCAATCCTGTGCGTGACAAACCAGACCAGCACCGCCGCCAGCAGAACTGCCACAAATAGATATACAACTAAAGTTCCCATTCAAATAAATCCTGTATTTCTTTACGAATATTCTCAAACGATTCGGAAAACATTCCGCATTTTCAGCAAACAAACGCAGCAATTTTCGCTTCGAGCAGCTGTTTTGGTCACGTTTTTGCCTTAAATCGTGACCATTCGGCACTTTTGCAACCGTTTGGTCACGTTTTGGCTCCAATTCGTGACCGTTTGCCCCTTATTCTGCTGTTTTGGTCACGTTTTTGCCTTAAATCGTGACCATTCGGCACTTTTGCAGCCGCTTGGTCACGTTTTGGCTCCAATTCGTGACCGTTTGCCGCATGCTTTCTTTATGCATATGCTACGTCATCGCGGAGACGCTTGCGTTTCCTTCAGTGTTTGCTACATTCAAGGGTGTCAAACGTGTAATTTCAGCGGTCAAGAATCTCGCTGCTGTTCCAACGCTGCTTGATGAACGCCTCGGCATGATGGCACTGGAATTCGCGTCCGCGCAGAACGTCAATAACCTGATGCCATTTGTCAACATTTGCAGCTGTGCCCTGAGAAACATGGCACTTGTAAGCCTCACGCTTCTTTTCAACGGTCCTGTCAATGTTCACGTAAATGGTTGGAGTGAACATCTGGGTCTGCATGCCGGTCATGACCTCGCCGTAATACAGATCAAAGCTATGTCCGAGCAGCCTCCATGCATCATAAACCAGCATTGAACAATTCCTGTGATCCCTGTGGGAATCAATAGGCCAGTGAGTGAAAACAACGTCTGGTTTCTCGCTTGCAATCAGTTCGCGCATTTCATCATAACGGGCCTTGTTGATTTCTGATTTTCCATCGACCTGTGTCATGAATACAGGCCTGATTCCCATGACCTTGCAGGAGTTCAGCGCTTCCTGGGTACGTATGGCGGCAGTTTCCTCAGCGCTCTTGCCTTCAATTCCACCCTCACCCCTTGTGAAATAAACGCAAACCACCTCGCATCCCTGCTCCTTGAGCAGAAGCATAGTGCCTGCACACATGGATTCAGGATCATCGGGATGGGCACCTATCACCAGTGCTTTCTTATACTTACCAACAACAGGCTCCTGTGCGAACATAAGTGAAACACAGGCCATCATCATTAAAACTGCAAATAACTTTTTCATACGTAAATAATATACTATAATATGCCTGTTTCCAGGCGTTTAACATCAATTTCAAAGCTCGGGACAAACTGAAAGAAAGCACTCGTTGGTGTGCAAGTGCGATGACTGAGTTCGGCGATTATAGTTTTACAA
>JAZRWT010000241.1:0-1469 GCA_045599845.1 Candidatus Egerieisoma sp.
CCCACCTGTCAAGTATCTGTGCTATGGCCTGCGCGTTGAAAGGCTTGAGTTCTATATCGTTCAGTGACAAAGGCAATTCAATGTCTGTCTTTATGGTAACCAGGAATTTGCTCAAAGCAATATGGTCCGCAGCCTGAGCAAATGAATTTCTCTGCTTTTCAGACAGTTCATCCAGATGCTCCAATATGGATTCCACGGAACCGAATTGTGAAACAAGTTTTCCGGCGCCTTTCTCGCCTATTCCATTTACGCCGGGCACGTTATCGGAACTGTCGCCCCACAAGGTAAGTATGTCTATAACCTGCTGCGGACGTTGGATGCCATATTTGGCACAAATCTGTTCAGGTCCGAGAATTTCCTGTTCGGAATCAGCTTTTGCAGGCTTGTACTGGAATATATTGTTCCTTATGAGCTGCCCGTAATCCTTGTCCGGGGTTACCATGAATATTTGTGAATCAGGATTGTTTTCACCCCACTGTATGGCCATTGAGCCTATTGTATCATCAGCCTCAAAGCCGTTTATCATTATTACCGGAATACCGAATGCCTTGAGAATCTCCTGAAGAGGCTCAAGTGCGGCCTTGACCAGCTCCGGCGCCGCAGTCCTGTTGGCCTTGTACTGCGGATACTCGATATGTCTGAAAGTTGCGCACGGAGGATCAAAGGCAACGGCCAGATGCGTGGGATGCTCCTTGGAAATGAGTTCAAGGAGCATTTTGGTAAATCCATAAAGAATGGAGGTGTCCTCATCCCTGGAATTCACCATTGGCTTGCGCATGAAAGCATAATAGCTTCTGAATATCTGCGCATGTCCGTCTATGAGAAAAACCCTGCTGCTCATTGCTTCTTTACAGGATCGCAAGTGAGTCCTACTCCAAGTTTCTTGAACACCTTGCGGTCAACCTCGCTGAGCATAACAGTGGAATGTACCTGGCATCCTTCAAGCAAAGGAAGGCAGTCAAGGGCTCTGCGGCAATTCTCGTCCTGAGGGCTGAGCATTGCAAGAGCAACAAGGACTTCATCGGTGTGCAGTCTTGGATTGTGTCCGTGAAGATATGAAACCTTCATTTTCTGAATAGGCTCAATCATTGACTGAGGAATGAGCTTGACTGTATGATCTATCTTGGCAAGGTATTTAATTGCATTGAGAATGAGCGCGGCGCTCGGTCCAAGAAGGGAACTTGTCTCTGCGCTGAGTATTGTTCCATCCGGCATTTCAATTGCAGATGAAGCTACCCCGGAAGCGGCTTTCCTCTCACGGGCGGCTATTGTAGTCTTCCTGTAATCGGTGGTAATCTTGGCCTGCTTCATGAGAATGGCTATCTTGTTCACCTCGGAATCATTGCAACCGCCTTCCGCCAATTTGCCAAGAGCGGTATAGTAGCGTCTTATGATTTCATCACGGGAAGCATCGCAGCACACTTCTTCATTGCTGATGCAATAACCAAGCATGTTCACGCCCATATCGG
>JAZRWT010000242.1:0-5598 GCA_045599845.1 Candidatus Egerieisoma sp.
TGGTAAGGACTATGTCGAAGAAGGGAACAAGAGGTACAAAGAACGATTGGCAGAAAGAGAAAAAGCACTGCTTCAAAAACTCGCAAGAAAACATAATGTCACTTTGTTGCCAGCATCTGCATAAAAAGTAGTTCATTAGAAGACCTTTCTGGTCAAGGTATCCAAGGCTGAATGAATATATGCCTTTATCGGTACCTCCGGAAATGGCTGCGTCGGCATTGACGATTGGTGCATACTGCAACCATTCTCTTGCCCAATCTGTGTTCACTGAAGGATATGTAGGATTTACATTCTCTGGAGCACGTGCAAGGCCGCTGTTGTCAGAAACCATGTTTGCAAACTTGCGCCACTGGTCTGCATTAAGGAAATGAGGCACATTTGTAACCTGCTGCACACTATATGAGACATTGGCATCAATCTTGGTTTTGCCTGATTTGCCTGATTTGGTTGTTATAAGGACAACTCCGTTTGCTGCGCGTGATCCATAAATTGCTGCGGCGGCACCATCCTTGAGTATTTCTATGTTTTCTATGTCGGCAGGATTGATGGTTGAGAGACCGTTGTTTGTAAACACACCATCAACAACATAAAGAGGCTCGGTTGCTGTAAGAGATGCGGCACCACGTACAACGATATTGACATCTGCACCGGCGATTCCCGCCTGCTGGATGACATCAACACCTGCTGCTCTACCCTGCAGAGCTGATGCTACGTTCTGGGAAATCTGTTTGGTGACATCCTTGGGGCTGACCTGTGCAATGGAAGAAGTCATAGTGGAACGTTTCTGAACACCATAACCTACTACAACAACTTCATCAAGCAGCATGTTGTCATCTTTAAGAACTACGGCAAGACTGCTCTGACCATTCACAGCAACATCGGAACTTATAAAGCCGATACAGCTGAAAGTCAGGACAGCGCCATCCTTGACATCAATAGAAAAATTGCCATCCAGATCGGTAATGACTACGTTTGATCCGCCCTTCTCAACAACACCAACTCCAACGAGCGGCTCTCCCGTGGAATCTTTTACGGTTCCTGTGACATTCCGGGTCTGCGAATACGCCTGAAGCGCCATAAGCAGAACGAAGAATAGGGAAATAAACTTTTTCATAAATGATTATGTTAATATTTAATTGGTTAGTTTTCTTTAAGAATATCGTTACAAAGCAAATATGAGCGAATCATCATTCTCGGGATATGAAAAGGTCCTTTGAAGATGTTGCCTTTAGCAGGTTGGGCCACTGTTCCGTCACGATGCAGGTAACCGTACCACTCACCGTACCTGACATCCGGGAAATGAGCGTATGCCCAATCATTGACTTTCCTGTGCATCTCAAGATACTTGTCATTTCCAGTGACCTTGTATGCATAGAGTGAAGCAATGATTGTTTCACATTGCGGCCACCAGAATTTCATATCCTGAGAATAATCCTGAGGCGGAAAATTGCGGCAGTCCCTGAAATTGATGATACCACCGAATTCCTTGTCCCATCCCCATTCGAAATCCCAGTCAAGAACTTTCAAACCAAGGTCTGTTACGTTTTGTGAATCCTTATATAATGGAGCGGCCTCCATAAGGAACCAGGATGTCTCAATACAATGGCCCGGGTTGATTACACGGCCGGAAATAGTGTCTCTGACATTGCCGTCTTCACCAACACTCTCCATGATTGTCTTGAATTCAGGCTTGAGAAGTTTAGTTTCAATAAGCTCACGTGAACCGTTCAGTTGCTCATCAAGTTGAGGATCATCAATCACTTTTTTCAATATTACAATCACATTGATGAACATCATTGTGATTGAATGGCTGTATCCCTTTTCCGTTGTTTTAGGCAAAAGGAAACCAGGACGGGAAAGCATTTCCCTTGTCCTTTTGAACAGATACAGAGCCTTCACGGCATATGAACTGTCACCACTTGCCAATGAATACTCGGCCATAGCCATTATCGCAAAACACTCGGAAAAAACATACCGGCGTTTCTGTATTCCATAACCTTCTGCTGAAACAGTGAAGAACATGTGGCCGTCATCGTCAAAACAATGTTTTTCTATGAAGTCTATACATGATTTTGACGCATCAAGCCATTGAAGATTCTTTTCTATGTTGTTGTATGCGTAAGCAGCAATGAATCCGAATCTTCCCTGAAACCACACCGATTTTGTGGAATCCATCAGTGAACCGTTGCGGTCAAGGCAGGTATAAACACCGCCATGTTCCGTATCCAGACCGTGCTGAAGCCAGAAAGGCATTATGTCATTCTTCAATGAATGGACATAAGCATCACGGCATTTTGCAAGATATTGTTTTTGCTCCGGGGTCATATTCAGAACTTATTGCATCTTGAGAAGAAATCTATGGCTTCAAGTTCCTTTCTCATCAACAACTCTTCCTCGTCTGTCATATTGCGGAAAGGAACTCTGTTTGGACCAAGGTCCAGTCCTATCAGTTTCATGATACGCTTGCCTCCCACAATATTGCCGCGATATTTACAGATGACATTGATAACTGCTTGAGAGAAATTCTGTTTTTCTCTAGCTGTCTCAATGTCACCTTTTTCCCACGCTTCTATAATGCCTGCAAGTTCACGGCCATTGTAGTTTGTTGTCCCTCCGATTCCACCCTGAGCACCGCCCTGTGCAAGACTAGGAAGAATTGTTTCATCCTGTCCGTGCAGCATATCATATTTGCCATTCTTGTAAAGCCTGCATTGATTGTACTCATACAGGCTTTCGAAGGTGTACTTGATACCGGCAAAGTTCGGAATTCTACCATCTACTGTCTTGAGCAAATCAATCATAGGAAGGAAGGCACCGTTGAACGCAGGTATGTGATAATAATAAAAAGGAAGATTGGAAGCGGCATTTGCGATTGTCCCGCAATATTCAGCCAATTCTTCCACTCTTCCTATTTTAGGGAAAGGAGGTGCCATGGCACCGATTCCCCATGCCCCGATTTCCTGCGCGTGAGCAGCCAGTCTCGCACTTTCGCGAAGACAGCAACTTCCAACATGAACGATAACTTTGAATCCTTCAGGAGCCGCTTTCATCCAAGCACTGGCAATTGCCATGCGCTCTTCTGTGGTAAGCATATACCCTTCTCCGGATGAACCGTTGATGAATACTCCTTTCAAGCCATTGGCAGCAAGCATTTTGGCATATTCAGGAATCACATCAACATTGATATCTCCATTCGCCAGCATAGGTGTAAATGGAGCGTCAATCAATCCTTTGATTTTTTCCATGACATTATTGTTATTAGATAATATTTAACTTTAATTTACTTCTGTGGCTAATTTCCACAAAACTAAATTACTAATGGACTAAAGTCCATAGGGTATTGTCTGAAAAATGAAATTTTTCTTTGCTCCTCGAGTATCCATGACGTATCATCTACATTCGGAGTGTCCCGATGATGCTCCAGATATTCTTGTACCGTCTTTTCGCTCACTACTCCCGTGCTCCACACTCCGTAACCTATCGCCCAGAAGTGCTGACCCCAGTAACGTTTCCGCAACATCGGGAACTCCTCCTGCAGATGATGGGATGTGCGGCCTTTCAGTTTCTTCACCAACAGGCTCACACTCATCTGAGGCGGATACTCAACATGCATATGGACATGGTCCTTGCTCACAACGCCCTTCAAGATCCGCACATCCTCGCTGTTGCATACCTGTATCAGGATGTCTCGGCATCGTTTCTGGATATCGCCTGTCAGAACCGAATACCTGTATTTCGTCGCCCATACCAGATGGCATGTCAACGAACTTACTGTATGGCCATTATGACGATATTTTGACATACGGCAAAGGTAGACAACATTTTTATAGAAACTAAAGTAGACGCAATAAATTGCGTGGATTTAACCCCTTATTGGATATTAAATACTTTCGAAACGTTAGTTTAAGTATTGCTACAAACCAGATAATCCATTCTTGAGCGTTTATGGAAAAATATACATTTAAATTCGAGGTTCCGAGCTATATGTCGGACATAAAGTACAGGCTCAGGGCGGTTTCGTTCATGGAACTCGCTCAGGATGCAGCCGGCAAGGGTGCGGACTCAATGAATTTCGGCGATTCCAATCTCACACCGCTAAATGCCGTATGGGTGCTTGCACGAATGCAGCTGCGTTTTATCAATACACCTCACAGGTACGATAATGTTGAGTTCCAGACCTGGCATCGCGGACTGCAAGGTGCACAGTACCTGAGGGACTATCAGATGGTGGATGGCAGCGGCAATGTGTTGGTTGCGTCATCAAGTTCTTGGCTCATAATGGAAAAGACCCAGCGAAGGATGCTTTATGGCAAGATTCTGGAGGACTATATTCCTTCAGAACCTCAGTGCAACGAGAAGTCAATAGAGGAGCCTTGCCCCAAAATCAAAGTGCCATCAAACGTTGAAATGAAACAGGAATGCGAGCACCTGGTATGCTATTCCGATGTTGATTACAATATTCACGCTAACAATACAAAATATGTTCAGTGGGCCATGGACCTGCTCCCAACAGAGTACAGCTTGAACGGGAATCTAAAGGAACTGCTCATTAACTTCAACCGCGAGGCTCATCTGGGCGAGAGAGTCAAACTATTCCTTGGAATCAATCCAATCCTATACAATGGCGATTGTTCCGAAACCATGCCCAACGCAGAACAGACTTCAACGGAAACTGAATGCTACGTAGAAGGACTATCCGAGGAAGGCCAGCAAGTCTTCATTTGCAAACTAATTTTTACATAAACTTTTGTACAGACGCGAGTCACTCGCGTCTGTACAACATTCCAGAATATAGATGAAAACAGTTCATGCATTATATTTCAGTGCAACAAACACTACTTCCACAGTTGTGAAAGCCGTTGCGGAATCCATTTCCAATACTCTTTCACTGCCCATGGTGATACATGACATAACTACTCCTGCTCAGCGTGCTTCAGCAGGACTGGCGGATGAAAATTGCGCAGTCAATCCACTTAGTTTCAATAAAGAAGATATAGTGGTTTTTGGTGTTCCCGTTTATATCGGACGAGTGCCTAATCTTATTAAACCTTTCCTTGGAAGGATAGTTGGAGGTGGTGCAACAGGCATTCCTGTTGTAGTTTATGGGAACAGGAATTTTGATGATGCGCTTCTTGAGCTAAGGGATCTGATGAAGACGGACGGGTTTGAATGCAATGTTGCGGCAGCTGCATTCTCTGCCGAGCATTGCTTTTCAAGAGTTCTGGGAGCGGGCAGACCTGACACCGAGGACCTGGCCAAAGCAAAGGATTTCGGAAAAAGGATTTGTGAAACTATCGCAAGTGGAAAAAGAAAGGAATTGGAAATTCCTGGGAACTTTCCGTACAGGTTCTTCAGTGCAGTGGATGAAAATGGAAAGCCGTTTGACATAAGGAAGGCAAAGCCCGTAACTGATGCAAATAAATGTACAGGATGCGGTGAATGTGTGAGCATGTGTCCTATGGGAGCGATTGACAGCGCAAATCCTTCCATGGTCACTGGAATATGCATAAAGTGCAATGCCTGTGTGAAAAGATGCCCTGCAGGTGCAAAGGAATTCACAGATGAAAGATATCTCGAACATCTTGGAATTTTGGAAAG
>JAZRWT010000243.1:0-8614 GCA_045599845.1 Candidatus Egerieisoma sp.
TTAACTTCTGAAGAATAAACACCTGTATTCATACGGATAACTGCTTTATATCTTCCAACTACAGCCTCGCAAGCATCTGAAATCTCACCGAGTGATGCTCTTGCCTTAGCTGCCTCAACAGCAAGCTCGAGGAGGTTGCCGCTCTTTGTGCGGACCGCCTCTGTGATAGCTGCCAGACACTCCTTGACCTTTGCGTTGTCACGGTTAGCACGGAGAGCCTTGAGTCTTGCAACCTGCTGCTCCCTTACCTTGGTGTTATCAACTGTAAGGATATCGATAGCTTCCTCTTTCTCAAGACGGTACTTGTTGATACCTACGATAGTATCCTCACCTGAATCGATTCTAGCCTGCTTGCGTGCGGCAGCCTCCTCGATTCTGAGTTTAGGAATACCTGTCTCAATAGCCTTTGCCATACCACCGAGAGACTCAACTTCCTGAATGTGCTCCCAAGCCTTGTGAGCCAGTTCATTTGTAAGAGACTCAATGTAATATGAACCTGCCCATGGGTCAATTGAACGGCAAACGTTTGTTTCCTCCTGGATGTAAATCTGAGTATTTCTTGCAATACGTGCAGAGAAATCGGTAGGAAGTGCAATGGCCTCGTCAAGAGCGTTTGTATGGAGAGACTGGGTATGACCAAGAGCTGCGCCCATAGCCTCGATGCATGTTCTTGCAACGTTGTTGAAAGGATCCTGCTCTGTAAGTGACCAACCTGAAGTCTGGCAGTGAGTTCTGAGTGAAAGGGATTTAGGATTCTTTGGATTGAACTGGCTAACGAGTTTAGCCCATATCATACGTGCTGCCCTCATCTTTGCAATCTCCATGAAGTGGTTCATACCGATTGCCCAGAAGAATGAAAGACGTGGAGCGAATGCATCTACGCTTATACCTGCCTTCACACCTGTTCTGAGGTACTCAAGACCGTCTGCCAATGTGTAAGCCATCTCAATGTCATTGGTTGCACCTGCTTCCTGCATATGGTAACCTGAAATTGAAATTGAGTTGAACTTAGGCATATACTTGGATGTATAAGCAAAGATATCGCCAATGATTCTCATTGAGAACTCAGGTGGGTAGATATATGTATTTCTAACCATGAACTCCTTGAGAATATCGTTCTGGATTGTACCGGCCATTTCCTCAAGCTTAGCACCCTGCTCAAGACCTGCTACAATGTAGAAGGCCATGATAGGAAGAACGGCGCCGTTCATAGTCATGGAAACTGACATCTTGTTCAAAGGAATCTGATCAAAGAGAATCTTCATATCCTCAACGCTGCAGATGCTTACGCCGGCCTTGCCAACGTCACCTACTACTCTTGGGTGATCTGCATCATATCCTCTGTGTGTTGCAAGGTCGAACGCTACTGAAAGACCTTTCTGACCTGCAGCAAGGTTCCTTCTGTAGAAAGCGTTTGACTCCTCAGCTGTTGAGAAACCTGCATACTGTCTGATGGTCCAAGGTTTCTGAACGTACATTGTGCTGTAAGGACCGCGCAGGAAAGGAGCAACACCGGCTGCATAGTTAAGGTGCTCCATTCCTTCCAAATCTTTTGCAGTATAGTTGGTCTTGACTGCAATCTTCTCAGGTGTGATCCACTGGCTATTATCCTGCTCACAGCAGCAAGCCTTTCCACCTGCATATTTTATATCTGAAAAATTAGGACGCATACTAGTTGATTCCAAGTTTAGATTGATACTCCTTTAATGTCTCGAGAACGTTGCTCTTTACGCTGATGAAGTTGCTCAGACCCTTGGCCATGAGATCCTCCTTGCAAGCAGGCTCGCCGGCTACTACTACAATAGCCTTGTCACCTACGAGATTTGCCATCTCAACTGCGCCTTCTGCGTACTCGTCGTCTGATGAACAAGCAACGATGATATCGGCCTTAGCCTCAAGAGCTGCCTTCACGCCTTCCTCTACGGATGCAAAGCGGTTGTTGTCAACTACCTTGAAACCTGCTACTGCAAAGAAGTTGCAAGCGAACTGTGCTCTTGCCCTGCACATTGCCAGGTTGCCGTATGTGACCATGAATGCAACCGGCTGCTTGCCGCTCTTGTCTGTTGTGTAACGCATAGCCTCGAATGCCTGTGCGCCTCTGTATTTCTCAAGTGGCTGGCCAATCATTCCGTCTGTCTTCTCAGCAGCTGCCTTGCGGGTTACAACATCAATTGTAACGTCCTCGTCAACCTTCTCTGTAAAGTTAGGGTACTGGTTGGTACCGAGAATGGTCTGACGGCGTGTTGCAATCTTCTTGTCCCTGTCTGCAGAAGTGACCTTGATTGTCTCCTGGATGAAACCTGCCTTGAAAGCCTCAACGTAACCGCCCATAGCCTCAACCTTGTTGAAGAGTGTCCAGGCAGCGTCCGCTATGCTCTGGGTAAGGGTCTCAATGTAATATGAACCTGCTGCAGGATCAACAACCTTGTTGAAATGAGCTTCCTCCTTGAGGATGGTCTGAACGTTTCTTGCTATACGGTTGCTGAACTCGCCGGCTTTTCTGAATGAATGGTCGAAAGGAAGAACCTCGAGTGAATCAACGCCTGCAATTGCAGCGCTCATTGCCTCTGTGGTACCTCTGAGCATATTTACATATGCATCGTAAGCTGTCTGGTTCCACTCTGATGTACGAGCGTGAATCTTCATCTTCTGGCAGCACTCCTTCTCCACACCGTATGCCTTTGTGATGTTTGCCCACAACATACGTGCAGCGCGGAACTTGGCTATCTCCATGAAATATGTAGAACCTACTGAGAATGTGAATTTCATTCTTCTCGCAGCTTCCTTAGGCTCAACACCTGCCTCTATGAGAGCATTCATGTATTCGCTTCCTATTGCAAGTGCAAATGCAAGCTCCTCAACTATGCTTGAACCTGCATCATTGAATGCATAAGCCTCAACGCCGAATACCCTTACTCTTGGCCAATCCTTGACTACCTCGAGGATTTCCTGCATCTTTGCTACATACCCGTTTGTGCAGAAAGCACCCTTCTGGTTGAGAACGCGTATTGGGTCATAATCGAATGAAGCCTTGAGGTCCTCTGGAGCAACACCCTGCTCGGCAGCAACTGCAACAAAGCTCTTTACAATCTCTGCAGTAGCGCAGCAGCAACCCCTGAAGTTAACTTCAACCTTTGCAAGATCAATGCCCTTTACGAGCTTTTTCATATCCTCTACAGCGATGGCATTCTTGCCATCTATGTAGAAACCTACTGAATTCAAGCCTTTTGCAAGACCGTCAACAGCCTGTTTGTTAGCGCCCTCAACACCCTCGCATACTGCGCAGTAGTCCTGGCGTGTAAGCCAATTGTTATCGTCTTTGGTACCGCGTACGAATGGGAAAACACCAGCCTCTGTTCCAAGATGCTTGATGTCCTTCAAATTTTCTGCGCGATAGTAAGGTCTTACTGAGAAGCCCTCCTGTGTTTTCCACACAAGCTTCTTCTCATAATCAGCACCTTTCAAATCTTTTTGAATAACCTCTTCCCACTGCTCTGTGGTTACTTGAGGAAATTCAGCAAATAATTTTTCTGCCATTTCTGAATTGATTTATGTTTGTGTTATGTTAAAATTAATAATCTATTTTTCCATAATGGAATCCTGCAAAGATAGCAATTATTTACCACTGCTCAAAACCCTTTTCTTCTTATAAATCAGAGTGTCAACAATCATTGCACAAGCTGAGTTGGAAGCTGAGTTGAGCATTGTTGCAGGCATGTCCACAATGGTTCCTATCACTATGATCAGACCCGCCATCTGAGGATCGAAGCCCATCAGGGAGCAGGTGAGAAGTTCTCCGGTAACACCTCCGTTAGGTACGGCACCCATCACAATTGAGGAAAGGGCTGCTATGAACATGGCGGACATTGCCGTTTCCCATGAATTGGTGCATCCTCCGCAAAGGATGGTAAGGAAAAGCACCTTGACTATGGTTGATGTCATGGAACCATCCTTGTGTATGTTCACGCCAAGAGGAAGAACAGCATCGGCCACATTCGCGCTCACTCCCATTTTCTTTGTAGCCTCAATGTTTGCAGGAAGAGCCGCTATGCTCGAAGTGGTTGCAAATGCAACAAGCGCAGGAGGCATGATATTGCTCCAGTAGGTTTTAACGCCCTTCATTCCGGCAAATAGGAATATATACAGCGTATGCCCGAAGAAGAACAGTATCAAAGTGATTATCCAGTACAGGAAATACACTCTCACATAACCGTTAAGGATCTGAGGGCCAACCGATGCTATGACATTTGCAATGAAACATCCCAGACCAACAGGAGCAACGTACATCACAAGCTTCATTATCTTGAGCATGGCCTCGCATCCTGATTCCAGGAACTGGGCGAAAGGCTTTCCTTTCTCGCCGCAGAGGGATACGGAGAATCCAAGAATCACCGCAAAGATAATCATCGGAAGGAGATTGGACTTTGAGAACAGCTTCCAGAAATCGTCAACGGTAAAGGCGTTCACAACAGCTGTGGCCGTATCAGGCTTTGACGCCGATGAAATGTCGAACATACTGCCAGCCATTGCTGCCGGATCTATATCTCCAAGAGGCGGGAAAACCATGCATACCAGGAATGCCACTATGCCGGCTATTATACTGGTCACTGAAAAGGCTACTGCTGTGTAACCCAGAACCTTTCCGGCAGTACCGCTGTTATTCATCCTGCACAGGGATGAACTTATACTGAAGAACACTATGGGTACAACAAGGGTGAAGACAAAGTTCAAAAAAATATCGCCTACAGGCTTGACGCAGTTCACGCCGTTGCCAAAGACGATACCACATACCCCACCAATAGCAACCCCGGCCAGCAAGGCCAGGGTCATTGCATTGTCTTTCAAAAACTTGATCATACAATCAAAGGATGGTCTATGATTAATCTCTGTCCTTAAGTCTTGATATCTGCTCCTTGAGGACATCTGCGCATACGGTTACCGCATCCTCGAAAGTGTTGGCATTCTTCTCAACGAATAAATCCTTTCCAGTTGCATGAGCCCTGATTTTAACACATTTGTTAGCATTGTCCGGAAGAAGGGTGAGAGTTACATCAAGAGCATTGATGCCTGCATTGAACTTCTCGATTCTTGACAATTTCTTCTCAATGAATTCCAGTAATTTCGCATCTGCGTCAAACTTTACTGACTGTACATTTATTTCCATATAACCTCCTGTTTTAAGTTATGTTTCAATTTATATCTCAGAATGCCGCTCTACGCCGTCAAGCCCTATTTCTTTGAATGCGGATGGGCGTTTTCATAAACCTTGCGCAATTGTTCGAATGAGTTGTGAGTGTAAACCTGCGTTGCCGCAAGGCTGGAGTGTCCGAGAACCTCCTTTATGCTGTTCAAATCTGCTCCTCCGTTGAGCAGATGAGTTGCAAAAGAATGGCGCAGCACGTGAGGCGATTTCTTGCCCTCAAAGCCCTTTAGGCCATCCAATTGCTTATGAATCACATTATTGACAAATGCAAGATAAACATCCTCGCCTTTATCCGTAACAAAAAAAGAACTGCTTGCCCGCCCATCAAAGAGAGCATTTCTCTTTTGTAAATATAGCAATATTTTTTCTTTCAACCAAGAGACCAGAGGAATTTGTCTCTCCTTTGCGCCCTTGCCGGTAATTATGAACAGGGACCTGCCCTCATCAAAGTTGTCAAGTTTGAGTCCGGCCAGTTCCGCACGCCTCATCCCTGTTCCATAAAGCAGCATTACAATGAGCATGTTCCGGCAGGCGGAAAAAGCCTCAAGTCCGGAGTCGGAATCGGTTTCAGAACCATCGCCAGTCCATGAAGGATTTTCTGAAAAGGATACTATCAGCTGCTCCAGGGTCTCCCTGTCATAGAATTCAGGCAAACGGTGGCTTTCCTTAGGCCTTTGGACTTTTTTCACAGGGTTGGTCTGCAGGAAGCCCTGTTTGCAAAGATAGCTGCAATAGCTGCTAAGGGCGCTCAGATGCAGATTCACACTTCTGGAGTTGAGCCCCCCATTGAGCAGCGAGGCAATGAACCCTCTTATATGAAGCGGCTGGAGCACTGAAAGGTTGTCATCACCGCCTATATAGTCATAAAAACGCTGCACGGCATCGGCATAGAGCCGTACCGTGCGTTGCGAATATCTTCTTTCAGTTTCTATATATCGCAGGAACTGTTCAAGCATGACTACTCCTTCATTTCTGAAAGCACGCTTGCAAGCTGTTTCTGGGAACTTCCCTTGTCTGTGTAGATGCAAGGTCCTGTTACGCAACCACCCTCGCAGGACATAATCTCCAGGAACTGAGCCGGTGCCTTGCTCGTTTTTGCATAAATCCTGAGAAGGCCTATATTCTTCTTGTCAAGGTTTGCAATCTGAACTGTCTTGAGGTTGTCAACCTTAGGTGTAAGCTCCGGATTCTGGCAATAGAAGCGTTTCACAGCGCTGATTACGCCTCCTGTGCCGGCAAATGCATGCGCTTCCTTGTAAGGTTCCACATCCATTGCGTACGGAGCAGTCTCAGCCATATCTATTCCGAGTCCGGAGAGGACTGATCCGAGTTCCTCGAATGTCATGGCCCATTCAACGCCCTCCGTGATTTTCACTTCCTTTCTCTTTGCAACGCAAGGTCCTATGAATACGAGCTTTGCGTTCGGATGCTTCTCGTGAGCTATTTTTATGGTATAGACCATTGGCGAACCTGCAGAAGAAACATATTTCTCCATTTCAGGAATATGCTTCCTTACAAGCTGGATGTATGACGGACAGCAGCTTGTTGTCATGAACGGAGCACCGTTCTCAAGTCTTTCAGTAAGTTCGCGCGCCTCCACATCCGTTGTTATCATTGCCCCCTGGGCAACCTCTATGACATCCTTGAAGCCTATCGCCTTGATTGCTCCGTAAACCTGCTCGCGCGGAGCCTTGAACTGTGCTATTATTGAAGGAGCCACCATAGCAACCACTTCGTCTCCGTTCTTCATACTCTGAAGGATGTCGAACACCTGGGAAATCTCGAAGATTGCTCCGAAAGGACAGGCGTTGATGCATTTACCGCAATAGATGCATTTCGTATCATCAATGTGCTCTATTCCGTACTCATTCTTGTGGATGGCCTTCACAGGGCATGCCTCCTCACAAGGCACAGGTATGTAAACTATTGCATGATAAGGACATGAATCCTTGCACTTTCCGCAGCTTATGCACAAATCGTGGTCAATTTCAGCCTGACCTTTCTTGGTGAAATGAATTGCACCCTTAGGGCAGTTCATATAGCATGATCTGGCAACACAGCCACGGCAGAGATTCGTGACTTCATAATTGGTCTGTACGCATGAGGAGCACGCCTCGTCAATGACACAGAGAAGATTCTGCTTTGGATTGGAGGTCCTTGTCAAAGCCTCTGTGGCGTATGCGGAAAGGGGTGTAAGTTCGTCCTTTTCGTCAGACATGTCAAAGCCAAGAAGCGGGAAGGACTTGTATTTCCAAACGGCACGTTCCTTATGAACGCAGCACCTTCCCATGACTTTGGTATTCCTGGGACTTAATTTTATAGGAAGCCTGTCTATTTCATCCACAAGCTTGTTGTCTTTCCACAATCTCACAAGATCTGCCAGCAACTTGTGGCGTACAATCATAACATTATTGGTAAATGCCATAAAGTATTTATTAAAACGTAATTTCTTGAGTTGAAACAAAAAATAACTTGAAAATTTTCAAGTTATTTTTTGAATATTTTTAAAGTGCCGCAAAAATAAGCAAAAAAAAGAGAAATAAGAGATATATTTGCATTCAATGGGAAAAACATATCACAACAATATTATGAGAAAAAAATCACTGATTTTATGCATTTCCGCATTGATGGCATTATTTTTCACTGCCTCATGCGGCAAAGATGACAAAGACCTTCCTCCTATGCCAAGCGGCCAGTTCATAGGCGTAGTTGGAAATGAGAAGGTGGAAATCACAGAAGATACACGCGTACTGGCAGACCTTCTTATTCCTGGTTGCGTGGATGAATTCACCATAGGTGTTGACTCTCCTACCATAGCCCGCTATATGGCAAGCAAAGGAGTCATGAACCCTATCAACCTTGTAAATCCATCGGAAGCTGAAAAGGATTTCCTTGATGAGGTGGGCATACCTTCCGGAAGCCGCGTTTCTCAGAAGACCGCCTTGAAGATTGACCTTTCCATGCTTTTGAAACTTGCCTTGAAATTGGAATACACCACGGAAGACCACGTGATAGTGCTCAAGCTTGCAGACAATGAAGGACAGTGGCTCGTTGGCGAACTTCACGGATACGTGGAACAGAAACAGCAGGAGGAGTCACAGGACCCTGATATGACCAACTGTTTTGGCATAATTGCAGGCAAGGATGCCACAGCCGATGGCAGCGTGCTTGTAGGTCATAATGAAGACGATGCCGGAGAACAGATGCTCAACATGTATGTTGCTGACTTCGGTATCTGGGCTGAGTTCCCCGGGATGAAGGTTGCGGATGCAGCTCTTAACAGATGGGGAGTATGCGTTGTTTCAGACGCTTGCAAGTCAAGGGAAACAAAGAAAGACTTCAAGGATGGAGGCGTTCTTTATGAAGTAAGAATGGCAGTTGCCAAGAATGCCACATCAGCAAGAGATGCCG
>JAZRWT010000244.1:0-3492 GCA_045599845.1 Candidatus Egerieisoma sp.
TCAGGAACTTTGCCCAGTTCCTGCACGTCCATATAATACTGCACCCAGTCCTCCTCCTTCACAAAACCCATTTTCTGCATGAATTCCACATAGTACGGATAGTTGTACAAACAATTGAATTGCGGAACATGATCAAAGCCCTCTATGAGCATTCCCTGCTTTCCTGCAGTATTGTACGAGAGAGGACCATGAAGCTGAGTCATCCCCTGACTGCTCAACCAAGCCTTGGCAGTGTCCATGAGAGCTTTGGCAACATTGAAATCATCAATGAAATCGTACCAGCCAAAACGGCCTTTCTGCATTTTGTACAGTTCGTTGAAACGCGGATTTATCATTGCCATGATTCTGCCCGCCGGCTTTCCGTTTTTGTAGGCCAGCCATTTGCAGACCTTGCAATATTCCAGCGCTGCGTCCTTGGTGAGCATTTTTTTCTGGTCAACATCCAGACTTGGAACATATTGCGGGCAATTCCTGTACAATCTGTTCTGGAACTGATAAAAATCCTTTAACTCCTTTTTGGTAACTACTTCCTTAACAACAATTTCTCCATTCATAATCTATAGGCAAATTTTTATTCATTTTTCGTGCGCAGAATCAACATTTTCACGCACTGGCGTACCAAAAAGGTCCTCTCGTGCGCAGAATCAACATTTTCACGCACGAGAGGCATCGATTTGGACTCCAACTTATTTGAGGATGAAATGGTAGTGTGAGCCATAGCGCTCGAATGCTGCCTTCTCAAGTTCCTCTCTTGCAGATGGATGAGCTATGCTTGTGATAAGTTTCGCCCTCTCCTGAAGTGATTTACCGTAAAGGTCAACTGCACCGTACTCGGTTACCATATAGTGGATATGGTTCCTTGTAGTAGCCACGCCTGCGCCAGGAGCAAGGATGTTGCTTATCTTGCTTACGCCCTTGTTGGTGATTGAAGGCATTGCTATTATGGCCTTGCCGCCTTTTGACATTGAAGCACCGTAAACAAAGTCTATCTGTCCGCCGATACCGCTGTAGAATTTTGTTCCGAGTGAGTCTGCGCAAACCTGACCTGTAATATCAATGGCAAGTGCAGAATTGATTGCGGTAACCTTTGGGTTTTTTGCAATAACGTAAGGATCATTGGTGTAACCTACGTCCATCATGGCAACGCCCGGGTTATCGTCAATGAAGTCATAAACTTCCTGAGAGCCCATGAGGAAGGTGGAAACCATCTTGCCTTTGTCAATAACCTTCTCAGCACCGTTGATAACGCCTTTCCTTACAAGTGGAAGAACGCCGTCTGCAAACATTTCTGTGTGGATACCAAGGTTCTTGTGGTTGCCCAGCTGTGCGAGCACTGCGTTAGGGATTGCACCAATACCCATCTGGAGAGTTGCACCGTCTTCAATGAGTTCAGCGCAGTTCTTGCCTATTGCCACCTCAATCTCGTTAGGCTCCGTGAATTTTGCAGGCTCGAGAAGGGAATCGCACTCAACGAAATAATCAATCATGTCCATAGGAATCATTGCATCGCCAAATGAACGGGGAACGTTCTTGTTTACAACTGCAATGACCACTCTTGCACACTCTATTGCCGCCAAAGTTGCATCAACGCTGGTACCGAGTGAAACATATCCGTGCTTGTCAGGTGTTGATACCTGAACCATTGCAACATCGCAAGGAACTACACCGCTTCTGTAAAGTCTCTGGGTCTCGCTCAGGAAAATAGGAATATAATCAGCCCAGCCTGCCTGAACGTTCTTTCTTACGTTTCCGCCTACAAAGAATGCCTGATGGAAGAATATACCGGCATATTTCTCATCGGTGTAAGGAGCTGCTCCCTCTGTATGGAGATGGTGGATTCTCACGTCCTTGAGCTCACCTGCATCACCTCTTCTGCAAAGGGCTTCGATAAGAACTTTTGGTGCGCTTGCAACGCTGCTGAAATGGATATGGTCACCGCTCTTTACGAACTTTACGGCCTCATCCGCACTTATGAACTTTATTTCTTTCATTACTTTATTATTTATTGTTGTTTTAATATCCATAACTCAAGTTTCGCAAGCATTTAATTTTTTCCTTCTCAAGAACTTAAGGGAGGCTTGCGAAATTTCTGTAAAAGCAACTGCTTTTCAGGAAGCTTTGCCACAAATGGCAAATATACTAAAATCCCTGCAAACTGCCACTAAAAAATAGGGGGCCGACTAAAAAGTCAGCCCCACATTATTTTCCCCCGCTGCTTTGCAGCTGCCCCACCGGGGCATGCCGCTTTCACTACGTTCCAGCGGGTGTTTTAAGCTGCTTCAACTTTCTTTTAGAAAGTCTCGCTGACGCTCCAACACGGCGCTGATGCGCTTTTTTAGTCATCCTCTGTAATCTGTCCTTATTCCGTGTTATAGGAGTTCGCTCATGGTTCCGAACTCATAGCCAAGTTCTCGCATGCGGTCAATTATTTCACCAAGGTGGGTGAAGATGCGGTCAGCGTCCTCGCGGTCAGGATATACCATTGCGTGAACGAGAACCACGCATCCGTTTAAAGTCTTCTCCTGCTCGTATGCCCAGATGCTTGCAATCTGCTCCTCGGCGCTCATGTACCCAGGATGATTCTTGCCCATCCAGTCCATGCCGGTCTCTATTCCACGGGTTGGATTCACCAGTGAATAACCGAGGTTGCGCAGAGCGTCGGCTGTCTCCTGATTGTAATACTCGTATGGAGGAATCATCCAGCTGTACTGTGACTTCTCGAGTCCGAACTTATTGAGTTCAGCCTCCATACCCGCAATATCGGTTGCAATTGAGTCTGCACTCACCAGTGTGGAATCACGGTTCTCGTATGCGCAAAGCAACAGGTGATGATTTGAATGTGCGCTCAGATAGTGACCTTCCTCAATGATCCGTCTGATAGGTTCCTGGTATTTCTCCTCCCTGAAGCAGTTTCCGGTTGGGAAGAACGAGCCCTTCACTTCCTTCTCCTTGAGCATGTCGAGCACCGGAACTATGCCATCGAAATTCTCAAAACGGCCATTGTCATCGGTGCTGAAATGAGCGGTGAAAACAAGATAAACTTTCTTTACCTGAGGATTGATTCTCTGCACAACTCCATACTGGTCAACCACATACAGATTCTTCTCAACTGCAAACAATGACTGGCCCTCATCAAGGACTGCCTTGATGCTGTCAACTGCCTGAACATTGCCGTTGAAGAAAGCAGCCAGACAATCGTCCTGAGCCACCTCTTCCTGAACATTGTTGTTACCGCAGGAACCCATTGCCAAAAGACCTGCAAACGCACATACAGCCATGAGCCTGGCCCCTGCGCTTTTCAAAAAAACAAAATTCTTCATACTGCTATTTTCCAGTTGAAATCCAAATAACAATGGATCTCGATTTATTAGTTAAACATTTATATTCTTTATAATCAACATCTTATCGATGTGTATATTTTTGTCATTCTTCGATAGGGGTGTGTGAAACCCCAGCGACCTCTTGTGAAGGTCGGGATTTAGAACCCGTAAA
>JAZRWT010000245.1:0-1613 GCA_045599845.1 Candidatus Egerieisoma sp.
TGGTAAGGACTATGTCGAAGAAGGGAACAAGAGGTACAAAGAACGATTGGCAGAAAGAGAAAAAGCACTGCTTCAAAAACTCGCAAGAAAACATAATGTCACTTTGTTGCCAGCATCTGCATAAAAAGTAGTTCATTAGAAATATCTTTCCTGCTTTCTGCCAATCCTCCAGGCAAACTTCCTTATCCGGCGATGCTTTGGTGAGAAATTCACAATTCCAACGCCTATGAACACCAGAACAGATGCCAGCGCCTTGCCCCAGGTCATGGAATCAATTCCTGCGGCCAGAGCGGCAAGCATGGCAACTATCGGCTGTACGTATGAGTACATGCACACCACCATAGGTTTCAATGTCTTCTGTCCTATTGGTATAAGGAAATACGCAACGAATGTTGCAAAGAAAACAACACATGCTATCTGCCATACAATATCGGCCGGCAACTGGGAATAAGGGAGCTCCATCAGATCCTTTGCCGCAAACGGCAGAGCATACACTGTGGCGAACAGGAACATCCATTTCATGAATGTTACAACACTGTACTTCTGAATAAGCGGCTTGAAAATCCCCACATAGCAGGCAAAACTGAAGGTGTTGACTATCATGAGCAGCACGCCCCAGATTGATGTTGACTTTGCACCGCCACCACCGCTCACCGAATGCATGACAATGAACAGAACTCCCGCCAGACTTATAGCCAGACCTATGACACCATGCCTGGTAATCCTGTCCTTTATTGCAACGGCTGCCACCAGCATGGTCATAATTGGTGTGAGCAGGCTCATGATTGACGCATCAACGGCCGTGCACATTGTAATTGCCTTCAGGAAAGAAATGAGTGTAAGGAAAAGTCCCAGGAACGACGCAAGCGCCACCTTCCATAAATCGGCGGGATCCATCCTGTTCCTCCTGAGCACAATGCCTGTCTTATTTTGGAACTCAGCCACTAAAGCGGAGTATTTCGAACCCTCGGACGCACGCTTCCTTATGGAATCCACAACGAACGACAGCATCCAGAAAAGAATCATGGCACCTCCTGTACGCATGCAGAAAAGTGCGAACGGCGATACCATCCCGCAGTTTGATATGCTCTTGCACATCACAATGTTAATCCCGAAAATCAGGTAGGCAAGCAGACTGGCCCCATTCCCTATCAAGGTACCGGAAACTGAAGACTTCATAGACATCCAATATTCAAAACGGAGAGCAAAGGTACTTAATTCGCCACTATTTATCATATTTTTTCACTGGCTGCAGTTTGCTGCTCAAATTTAGGTTATTGTTCTTTAAAGAGGTACATTTGCACACGCATATTGACAATGCCAACAAGACACAACGCCATGGAAGATTACAACAGAGAGGAAATAAGGAAGAGGACCCTGGATTTTCTGGAGGCTCACAACATACCGTACGAAATCTACAATCATCCGCCATTGTTCACCATCGACGAGGCGCTTGCATACTGGAAGGACATCACTGATTGCGTTCACTGCAAGAATCTGTTCTTCCGCAACCACAAGGGAAACAGGCACTATCTCGTAAGCATGGAATGCCACAAGGACCTTGACATTCATTCCCTTGAGCACAAGCTTCACCAGGGCAAACTCTCCTTTGC
>JAZRWT010000246.1:0-5728 GCA_045599845.1 Candidatus Egerieisoma sp.
ATTAAACAATTAGCTGAGGAACTCGTTAACCTTACAGTAAAGGATGTTCAAGAGTTGGCAAAAGTTCTCAAAGAAGAATATGGTATTGAGCCAGCTGCTGCAGCTGTTGCAGTTGCTGCTCCTGTACAGGGTGGCGAGGCCGCTGCTGCTGAGCAGACAGAGTTTGACGTAGTCCTCAAGGCTGCAGGTCAGGCTAAATTGCAGGTTGTTAAAGTAGTTAAAGAGCTCACAGGTCTTGGACTTAAAGAGGCTAAGGAACTCGTAGACGGTGCTCCTAAGGCAGTTAAGGAGAAAGTAAGCAAAGCCGAGGCTGAGGAACTGAAAGCTAAGCTCGAGGAAGTAGGTGCTGAGGTTGAAGTAAAATAACTTCAATACACCCGGCTTCTAGCGGGAATTAATCAGGTTTAGGGTATTTATGCCCTAAACCTTTTTGTCGTTTTTTCAGTTTATTTTTTCCAACCCTTACTAAAATGGCGCAAAAATCTAACAATCAGCGTATTACATTCGCCACTTCTAAGACACTTCTGGAATATCCTGATTTTCTTGAGGTGCAGCTGAAATCTTTCAAGGATTTCTTTCAGCTGGATACTACCCCTGAAAACAGGAAGAATGAGGGTTTGTACAAAGTATTTCAGGAAGTTTTCCCAATTACCGACACGAGAAACAATTTCATTCTCGAATTCATAGACTACTTTGTAGATCCTCCGCGTTACTCAATGGAAGAGTGCCTTGACAGAGGTGCCACTTATTCCGTTCCTTTAAAGGCAAAATTGAAATTATACTGCACAGATCCTGAACATGAAGATTTTGAAACGGTGATTCAGGACGTATATCTGGGCAGCATTCCATATATGACTCCAAGGGGTACTTTCATTATCAACGGTTCCGAAAGAATAGTAGTATCCCAACTGCACCGCTCACCTGGTGTATTTTTCGGTCAGAGCATGCATGCCAATGGTACTAAATTGTACTCTGCCCGTATAATTCCATTCAAGGGTTCCTGGATAGAGTTCGCAACAGACATAAACAATGTCATGTATGCATATATAGACAGGAAAAAGAAATTACCTGTAACCACATTGCTTCGTGCCATAGGCTTTGACAGCGACAAGGAAATACTTGATATTTTCGGACTGGCTACAGAGATAAAAGTTACAAAAGAGAATCTCCAGAATTGCTTGGGCAAGAAGCTCGCTGCAAAAGTCCTTACCACCTGGAATGAGGACTTCGTTGATGAGGATACAGGTGAAGTCGTTTACATTGAGAGAAACAATGTTATTTTTGACAGGGAGATTGTAATTGATGAGAACAATATTGAAGACCTCCTCAATTCAGGTGTTGAAAGCATTCTCATAAAGAACGACGAAGCTTCCGCCGCAGATTACGCAATTATCTATAATACTTTACAAAGAGACCAGACTAACTCTGAGAAAGAGGCTATTTTGTTTACATACAGACAGTTGAGGAATTCAGAACCACCTGATGAAGCTACTGCAAGGGATGTGATTGACAAACTGTTCTTCTCAGACAAGAGATACGATCTTGGTGATGTTGGCCGTTTCAGACTGAACAGGAAACTCAATCTTGACACCCCTGCGGATGTCAGGGTGCTTACAAAGCAGGATATTATTGAGATTATAAGATATCTGATCCAACTCATCAATTCAAGGGCAACGGTTGATGACATTGACCATTTGAGCAACAGAAGAATCAGAACGGTTGGCGAGCAGTTGGCCAACCAGTTCAGCGTTGGTCTGGCCCGCATGGCAAGGACAATACGCGAGAAGATGAATGTAAGGGATTCAGACGTATTCACCCCTACCGATCTTATCAATGCAAAGACATTGTCTTCTGTAATCAATGCTTTCTTTGCTACAAGCCAGTTGTCACAGTTCATGGATCAGACAAACCCTCTTGCTGAGATGACTCACAAGAGAAGGCTTTCTGCTCTCGGTCCTGGCGGTCTGTCAAGAGACAGGGCCGGTTTCGAGGTTCGAGACGTGCATTATACACACTATGGACGTCTTTGCCCTATTGAAACACCGGAGGGTCCTAATATCGGACTTATTTCTTCACTTTGCGTATATGCAAGAATCAATGATTTGGGATTCATTGAAACTCCATACAGAAAGGTGGAAGGTGGCATAGTTGATTTATCCAACAGTGGCGTTGTTTATCTGAGTGCAGAAGATGAGGAGAACAAGATTGTTGCACAGGCAAACGCAAAGATCAATGATTCAGGTCTGCTCGTGGAAGACAGGATTAAATGCAGGTATGAGGCTGATTATCCTGTTGTTGGCAGAGACGAAGTGAATCTTATGGATGTTGCTCCTAACCAGATTGCTTCAATAGCGGCTTCTTTGATTCCTTTCCTTGAGCACGACGATGCCAATCGTGCGCTCATGGGCTCCAACATGATGCGTCAGGCTGTGCCTATCATTCATCCGGAGGCGCCTATAGTTGCCACAGGACTTGAAGGCTCTGTTGCAAGAGATTCGCGCACTCAGGTTACGGCTACCGGCAAGGGCGAGGTGGTATATGTGGATGCAAACGAAATTCACGTGAAATATGACAGGACGGAAAACGAGAAGTTCGTAAGCTTCAGTCCTGAGGTTACGGTTTATAAACTGCCTATTTACAGAAAGACCAACCAGAGTACTTCCATTCACCTCAAACCTATTGTCAGGAAAGGTGAGAGACTTGTTGCCGGTCAGGTAATGACAGAGGGATATGCAACTCAGAACGGTGAACTTGCTCTTGGCAGAAACCTCAAGGTAGCTTTCATGCCTTGGAAAGGTTATAACTTTGAGGATGCAATTGTGCTTTCAGAGAGAATCCTCAGGGAAGACCTCTTCACTTCAATCCATGTGGATGAATATATAGTTGAAGTAAGGGATACCAAGCGCGGTGCTGAAGAGCTCACTGCTGATATTCCAAACGTAAGTGAGGACGCAACACGCAATCTCGACGAAAACGGTATAATAAGAATAGGCGCGGCAGTTGAACCTGGCGATATCCTCATTGGAAAGGTAACTCCTAAGGGTGAGAGCGATCCTTCACCGGAGGAGAAACTTCTACGTGCAATATTCGGAGATAAGGCAGGAGACTGGAAAGATGCTTCGCTCAAAGCTTCTCCATCCCTTTCAGGTGTTATCATTGGCAAGAGACTGTACCAGAAGGCTGCAAAGGAAAGTGGAAACAAGAAACTTAAAAACAGCAACAAGGCTTTGATCCAGCAGGCAGAGGACGAATTCAACAGAAAGGCCAGGGCATTGCGGGACAAATTCCTTGACAAGCTCATGGTTCTTGTTGACAAGAAGGAATCCGCAGGTATTTCAGACCTTTATGGAGCTGAACTTATACCTGCAGGCAGCAAATTCTCAAGGGAGGTGCTTGACAGCTTCAATTATGAAAATGTCAATTCCGTTAAATGGACAAATGACAAAACTGCCAATACTCTCATCAAACAGCTTGTAAACAATTACATTATGGTTTACAAGGAGTACGAAGCCCAGCTTAAGAAAGAGAAATACAATATCACCATTGGCGATGACCTTCCTAACGGTGTAATGCAACTGGCCAAAGTTTATGTTGCAAAGAAGAGAAAGATCAGGGTTGGTGACAAGATGGCAGGCCGTCACGGAAACAAGGGTATTGTTGCCAAAGTTGTAAGGGACGAGGATATGCCGTTCCTTGACGATGGTTCAATTGTTGATATTGTACTTAACCCTCTTGGTGTGCCTTCACGTATGAACCTTGGACAGATTTATGAATCTGTTCTTGGATGGGCCGGTAAGGAACTCGGTTTGAAGTTCGCCACACCTATCTTTGATGGAGCTTCTTTGGACGATATCTGCACTTATACAGACAAGGCCGGACTTCCAAGGTACGGAAAGACCTATCTGCGTGATGGCGGCACAGGTGAGAAATTCGACCAGCCTGCTACTGTAGGAGTCATCTATATGATAAAACTTGGTCATATGGTTGATGACAAGATGCATGCCCGTTCAATAGGACCTTACTCATTGATTACACAGCAGCCTCTTGGAGGTAAAGCTCAGTTCGGAGGACAGAGATTCGGAGAAATGGAGGTTTGGGCTCTTGAAGCGTTCGGAGCATCAAATGTCCTTCAGGAAATTCTTACAATCAAGTCAGACGATGTTGTTGGAAGGTCAAGGGCATACGAGGCCATTGTGAAAGGTGATCCAATGCCTGCCCCTGGAATTCCTGAGTCACTCAATGTGCTTCTGCATGAGCTCAGAGGTCTGGGCTTGAGCGTAAATCTGGACTAATTACTTAACTGAAAATCATAATTGAAAATATGCCTTTTACAAAAGATATCAAAGTAAGGAGTAATTTCAGTAAAATCAGCATCGGACTTGCATCTCCTGAGGTCATTCTGGAAAGGTCATCAGGAGAGGTCCTCAAGCCTGAAACCGTAAATTATAGAACATACAAGCCAGAACGTGACGGTTTGTTCTGTGAGCGTATATTCGGACCATCAAAGGATTATGAGTGCCATTGCGGCAAGTATAAGGGCATCAGATACCGCGGAATCAAATGCGACCGTTGCGGTGTGGTTGTTACCGAGAAGAAAGTCAGAAGAGAAAGGATGGGCCATATAAAGCTTACAGTCCCTGTAGCTCATATATGGTATTTCCGTTCAACTCCAAATAAGATAGGTTACCTTCTCGGCATTCCTTCAAAGAAACTCGACGCCATCATATATTATGAAAGATATGTGATTGTTCAGCTTGGAGCTGCAAAGGGTATAGAGCTTGCCAAGAATACGGAGAAGAAGCATCAGATAGAGGAACTTGAACTCCTCACCGAGGATGAATATCTTGAGGTATTGCATCAGCTGCCTAAGGAGAACCAGATGCTGCCTGATGATGACCCTCAGAAATTCATTGCAGGCATGGGTGCGGAAGCAATTTATACTTTGCTCTCAAGATTGGATCTTGATGACCTGTCATATTCATTGCGTGCAAGGATAGAAAACGACAAGTCACAGCAGAGAAAAGCCGAAGCCCTCAAGAGACTTGGTGTAATAGAATCGTTCCGTGAGGCTAAGGAAATAAACAAGCCGGAGTGGATGGTTCTCAAGGTTATTCCTGTAATTCCACCTGATTTGAGGCCATTGGTTCCATTGGATGGAGGCCGATTTGCTACATCTGATTTGAATGACCTTTACAGACGGGTTATCATAAGGAACAATCGTTTGAAGAGACTTATGGAAATAAAGGCCCCTGAAGTGATTCTCAGAAACGAGAAACGTATGCTTCAGGAAGCGGTAGACTCTCTGTTCGACAATTCCAAGAAGTCAACTTCTGCAAAGTCTGAAGCCAACAGAGCTCTCAAGTCACTTTCCGATTCATTGAAAGGAAAGCAGGGAAGATTCCGTCAGAACCTTCTTGGTAAGAGAGTTGACTATTCAGCCCGTTCTGTCATAGTTGTAGGCCCTGAACTCCATATGCATGAGTGCGGACTTCCAAAATATATGGCTGCAGAGCTTTACAAACCATTCATAATAAGGAAACTGCTTGAGAGGGGAATTGTAAAGACCGTTAAATCCGCCAAGAAGATCATTGACAGGAAGGATCCTGTAATCTGGGATATTCTTGAGAATGTGATGAAAGGACATCCGGTATTGCTTAACCGTGCTCCTACACTTCACAGACTCGGTATTCAGGCATTCCAGCCAAAACTTATCGAAGGCAAGGCCATT
>JAZRWT010000247.1:0-1724 GCA_045599845.1 Candidatus Egerieisoma sp.
CATATATGCATACTGTGCCTCTTCCGGCATGAACTGACGCATGTTGCGTGAAATATACGGTTTTAGATCCGGCCTTGGTATTTCCGCGCACAAAGCTGAGCGGAAACCTGCATCCTTGCGTTCCTGACTGAAAATGATTCCACTCTTCCCATTGTACAGGGAATCACGGACGCTGTCCAGATCCTGTCCAAGACAGGACCAGATGCCCATACCCGTTACAACAACTCTATGTTCCATATATCTATATATTCTGATGTTTCTTGTTTTTACACCTGCTCTGAAGCAGATATAAAAAAATTGCTCGTGGTATAACCCCTAAATTATACCACGGGCAAAGTTAAATAAAATAGAATTATTTTGAAAAAAATAAATCCTTATCAGACTATTTCTGTGGATTCCTTACACATCTTACCTGATATCCTGAACAAATGTTGGTATAAGCTGTATTGAGCTTGCCATGAATTGTCTTTGAGAAAGTTGACATTATGCCATAGTACTGATAGTTCGTTATGACGCCTGTCTTGCTGTCCTTCTTGCACTGGTATCCTGTTGAAAGGGCAATATAGTTCATTGAGCACTCGCCAATATAGTCTGTGAGTTCACCTGCCTTTTCAGCATCAATGGCAGTAGTCAAATAAGAGCCGGTACCTGTGAGAGTAGTCTTGTTCCTTGCGCCTGACATAACATAGTTGAATCCTGCAGCATTGGCATTCAGAATTGTTGCATATTTCAGACTTGCATCATAGAAAAGTGCAGCTTTGTCAGCAGCAACCAGTGCGTCAGCTTCCGCCAAGGTTGGAACATGCCAGCCTTTAGGGCAGATGCCCTGAACTCCCTCGAATGTATTGAAATTATCTTCAATTATGTTTTCTGTACCGAAAATTGCATAGTAGACATAAAGGTAACCGTACTTGGCTGTGCAAGCCTGTACATCCGCTCCATCCTCTGTTGCAGGTACGCTGTACCAGATATGATTGTCTTCTTTTGGATCTGCGGAAACTGTCTTTCCATATGGAACATATCTCAAAGGCTGTGCCATCCAGATCTGGCCGTTGGTCAATGTAACTGTATTGTACCTGATTTTGTCATACATGATATAGTTCTCCTCAAGATGCTCCTCAAATGGAACAACTCCATATTCTCCACCACCAAGGACGCCACCGTCTTCCCAGTTTGTTATTTCACCGGAAAAGGTTGCATATATGCCTTCTGTGGTAACCTTGACATTGATAGTATAAGTATATCCCTGTTTGATTATTGCAGATGGAATACCTGTAATCAGTGTGCTGCCGCCTTCTGCTTTTACTACAAGGCCGAATGAGCGCTCCTGAGGAACAACAATAACCCTGTATGTCTTGTTGGCAACAGTAGCCTCGGCCTTAATGTCAAAAGGCTCTGCTGTTTCATCACAACTTACAGTAACCAGTTCACATTCACCGCTGGTATTGAGTGCTATGTTTGCAGTTCCCTTAACCTGAATTATTCATAAAGAAGCAAAGGAATCCTCATAATTATTTGGCAATCAGAGGATTAAATGTTATTTTTGTAATGCAAAAAACAAAAAACATTTGGCTCACCTGCAAACTTCCGTGTCTGCATAGCGTAAAAATTTCAGCATAATATTTGGATATATTATTAAAGTGTTATATTTTTGTACTAAATTTTGAGTTTTATTATGAATACAGCAGTCGCAACAAAGAAGCAGACAGCATTCCGTCTGGATG
>JAZRWT010000248.1:0-2323 GCA_045599845.1 Candidatus Egerieisoma sp.
GACAATCAGCGAGCAGCTGAGCCGGGAAATTCCTGGTTTGAGGGGATTCTCCCCATCCAATCTCAAATCAATGCGTGCATTTTATGAAGAGTGGGAATCGCTTGCAGTAAATTCGCCAGTCGTGACTGGCGAATTACAAAGTGCTGATCCTGAAAGACATAATGATCGGCAGTTACAACTGGCGAATTTCTCAGGCTTTCCTTGGGTTGCATTTTTAAGCATCGGATTCACACATCATTGCACAATTCTCACAAAGGTGAAAGATGTTTGTAAAACTTGGTATAAGTTTTTCGCTTCATGAAATAATTGGCAGAAAGTACTTGTCTTGAAGTAGAACAAGCTGAAATACTTTATCTTCTTGCCAAAACTGCTTTCAGCAGTCCCGCTTTCAGTGCACTAAGTGGCGGGGCCTTGAAAGCAGACCCCTCATTTCGGCTGGTCTGCTTTCACGCAAATGCCACAAATGCATCCAGGCTGAGCCTGCTGCAAGCAGCTTTGGCAAAGACAACAAAACTTTGCATAATGAACGGATAATCTGATTTTTGAAAATGTGGTTTGCGTGGTAGGACTACATCGGCTGGAGATTGTCAGCTCCTTGCTTGTTTGTGCTGCAGGCATTGCCGGTGGATTACAGATATTCGCAATAGGCTCTTGGCCCCCAGAACCGGTATCCGCGCTCTTCAAGAGCTGTTCCTGTTAGAGCGGAGTCAATGAATCCGTTCTTTTCAACGAGCACAAGATGCCATATGAGGCCTTCCGGACTTCTGAGCAGTTTGAATGAGATCCTTCCTTTTAAACCGCGATAGATTTCCATAACAGTGTCAGTGCTTTCGTCGGTTTCATCGGAGAATTTTCTTAAGCCCTTTACTGCTTGTGGACCGTGGTCGTTTCCGTCCTTAACTTCCTTGACCTTCTCCTTGATCCTGAAATTTTGTCTCAGATCTTCTATCATCTGATGGCTGCGTCCCCAGCTGCCTCCCTGAGGAGTAACCAACGGTTTGCCACGGAACATCACGGTTGCATCTTCGTATGATATCACACTTAGATAGTGGCTTTTGTCTTTCAACCATTCAGTGAATTTATTCAGGTGGTCTTCAGTAGTGTACCCATATACACTATCAAGGAAAGCTATTCGTTTTATTGCAGGATTTATGCTGTCTGCAATTCGGAAATAATTGAAAATCAAGTATCCGCCTCCTGAGTGGCTGCTTATGGTCAATGACGGATTGTAATCCTTGTAAAGTTCCACAACATCAGCAAACAGTCTTTCATACGTTTCCTTGGCTATGTCCAGGTGCTGTTTGTGCCAGTTGTTCCAAGCCTTCTGCTTTGTTTTCAAATATATGGTTATATAGTTGCATTCTCTGTCCTGTGCACGCAGAAAAGCAGTCTGTGCTGCAATATGGTGGATATCGAAGTGCCAGTCATCACCAGGCTGAACTTTTTTGCCAACGGTCCATTCTATCAGGGTGCCGTTCGGCAAGGCATACATGATAACTTCCGTTCTGGCCCCCGGAATCAAATGCTGGGGTTCATCAATGAGAATTTCAACATCGGGATAGGAGAGCCCCTTGTCCTCTCCGTTGAATTTTACGGAATTTTGTGCCAGCAGAATGAAAGGCATCATAATGAGAGCAATCAGTGGTAATATCCTTTTCATAAAAGCATTCTGTTAAAATGTTATTGTCAGTAAAGGTAAACATTAATACTGATTTTCATTGATAGTATATCATTAGTTTGTATATTTGCAGTTGAAAAGAGCAGGATTCCACTGCTTTTTGGCAATCGAGAAGTAGCGCAGTTGGTAGCGCACTACGTTCGGGACGTAGGGGTCGCGTGTTCGAGTCACGTCTTCTCGACCTTCAAGAAAACGGGGCTGACCTGAAAGTCCGCATTTTTATTATGTGAGGTACTATAAAAGCGCGTCAGCCAGACCCAAACGAGGTATAAGGGATACTGGCGAGGAAGGTTTGCAAAATATGAGCAAACCTTCCTCAGTACTTAGATAGAACTACTTAATAATCAGGTGCTTGGGAAATATGAGCGCGGAAGGTTTATCGCAAATTGGCAAACCTTCCGCGCTTAGATTGTTTTCTTTATTCCCGTGACGTTCCGGCCACACTTCTTTTTCGTGCTGGAATAAAGTTGCACAACTTTCGCAAACTTCCCGTAAGTTCTTTAAAATAAATAAATTAAATGCTTGAGAAATTTGAGAAATTTGAGAAATTTGAGAAGCTTGAGAAGCTTGAGAAACTTTAGCCTGAATTATTCATAAAGAAGCAAAGGAGTCCTCATAATTATTTGGTAATCAGAGGGTTAAGTG
>JAZRWT010000249.1:0-13254 GCA_045599845.1 Candidatus Egerieisoma sp.
CCTCGGTACGGACCTGAATCTGCCCCCTTCTTGTCCTGATTTCGGTAATGAACTCAACAAAAAGTTCCTCCATAGTATGGAACCTGGTGTAGTCATCCAGTCTGTAGGTAATGCTTCTTTCTCCCAGCAGAGGGTTGATCCTAACAGGCAGAAGTTCCTGCAATGCATTGGTATGGAACTGTTTCACAATCTGAGAGCCAAGGCTTCTTTTCAGCAACGCATCCTCCAAAGATGAATGGAGCACAAGTTTCCCGGGTGCCTGCACCTTTACGTTCCTGAAAGGCGATATCAGTTCAACATGGCAGTCCCAGCTGCTGTCCGCCTCCAGAATCTGCAAGGCCATGTCCTTTGTACCATAGATATTGTTGGTATAGAACCTAATATGCCCGTCTTCACCAATATAGCTGCAATATGCATCCGACTTCTCGCCCGGAACCGATATGCATGCGCAATAGTCACCGCTGCAAACCTTTCCGGCATCCTTTCCAACAACAACCGCCTCAATTATCTCCCCCTCATACTCAAGCTCACGCTGCCTCAATTCATTTTCTTCCACTGGCGATAGTTCATAAGAATCCAGTGCAGCAGGCAGACTTCTGCGCTCCGGAGCAAGCGATGCAAGCGCATCATTGGCAACAACTGAAACGTTAACCACACCATCGCTGTCAGATATGTTCCTGACTCTGACCTTGAACCTGCCATGGCCGGTCTCAACGAACTGCGCCTCGAACTTTCCACTGGCTCCGCATTGGACAAGGTTCCCTGAAGCAGATGCTGCAGGCTTTTCATCCGAAACTTCCACTCCGTTTGCCACCCTGTCGCAAGTGAAAGGATTGTAGATGGAAATGGTTTTATTCAAGTGCTCAGGGGCATTTGAACCGCATTTGGTATAGGAAGTGAGCACATAATTGCCAGTTGGAAGGTATGCAGGCAGGATGAATGAGCCTGCGCCCATGCCCTTTACAAGTGCAATGCGCTCGGCGAGCACCATACCGCCGGCTGAATGCATTTCAACATAGGCTATGCTGCTCTTCCCTCCTATCTGCCAATCAGTATCCTTGGTAAGGCAGAAAACGGAAATCCAGAGTTTCTCGCCTGCAATATATACATTTTTGTCTGTTTCAACGTATGCCAGCTCATCTGCTCTGCCATTGTCCAGAGCTGATACTGCCAGTGGTACAAGGCAGCTGAGCAATACAAATATGAATATTCTTGGTTTCATACAATTCCTTTATAATTCATTATCCTATCATCCGTCTCAAGTTCATCAGAAACTTGTTCTTTGAAAACTCATTCACTGTTTGCAGAACTTGATGAATCCTAAATGTCACTCGTAGGCCACCATAGCGGTTTGTGCTTTGTGCCTCCCAGAGCACGGCAGTCCGCGCAGCTCTTCTGGCCCCAAAGATATCTCACATTGAATTCCTGGAAGTCATAGTCAATAGGCACGTAACCGTTTGAATAGTACTTCTGCCAATCATTCTCGGCAACCACGAACGGTTCCTCATATTTGGCATCGGACCTGTAATAAGAGTGGTTTGCAACAAAATAAAAAGTTTTCTTCACAGCCAGTTCAGATGCGTTTATATAACCTATCACAGCCTCCGTTGTATCCTGCAGGCACTTGATATTGCCTTTCATATCACTTGGAACAGGAGCGAACAGATCGCCCGACATTTCGCTCACCTTCTCCAGATTGCTCCAGTATCTGTAACAATCCTCGCTCAGACTCTGGACTTTGAGGGTCATGCAATATACGTAGGATATTTTCCTTTCGTTCCTTCCCAATATGTAGAATCTGTGGTTGACCAGTGCGTTGGTGCTAAGTCCGTTGGTAGTTGCCAGATTTATGGTCTTCGAATGGTCCTTGCCCCAGCAATAGAACAGATTCTCGTTGTCCGGCATATCAACTATTTCTCCGGTCTGGCCCTTCTGTGTTGGCGGAATATATTTGAGTACGGCTCTGTAAACAGCCCTGTACTCCCAGTCCTCGTCAAAGACCCAGCGGAAATATTCGCTCCCATTGCCGTGCAGACTAAGGTAGAAAGAAAGTTCCCCAGCAGGTATGTTTGCCGTAACACTCACCGAATCAATATCAGGAGCCCTCTGAACATTGAGCCAGGATGAGACATATTCCTTTCCGTTCCTGCTGTCGGTCACATGCATTCTGTATCTTGCATCAGAATGAGCCTGAGTAAGGTCTATCTCAACATTTCCCAGTTCGGTTCCCAAACCTGAAAATCTCTCTCCCGTACTGGATTCCACGAAAGCGGAAACCGGCACCATCATGTAATCGTCCTTCCTGCCGGATTCAAGATTATTCATGAGCGAAACCTTGACATTGGAAATAGAACCAATAAGTATATCTCCCTCAATAACCAGTCTCTCCTCCTGAAGTTCCTTTATTTCCGGATTATAATCGTAAACACAGGAGCACAATGCCATCATTGCCGGAAGGCAGGCAAACAATCTTGAAAATATATTCATTCTTTTCATATCAGCTCCTCCTAGAATTTAATGTTTATGTTGGCGTACGGTATCTGTGTGGCAAACACCGAGAGCATGTGTCCCTTAGGTGGCTGTCCCGCCTGTGATGTGAAATAAACAGAATAAGGATTCTTCCTGCCTGTTACGTTATAAACTCCAAAAGTGATGGAGAAATGCGCCAGACTCCTCAAATAGTGTCCCGGCTCTATGTTCATTGCAAGGTCCAATCTGAAATAGTCCGGTATCCTGTATGCGTTCCTTTCAGAATATGCCAGTCTGGTTCCTCCTCCGTACTCGTATGTTCCAACAGGTATTGTAACAGGACGGCCCGTTGAATAGTCAAGATTGGCCGAGAAACTGAATCTGTGCGTGAGTTTGTAATTGGCCACAAGTTTCACATCGTGAGGTTTGTCTGCAGGTGCATTGTACCAGTCACCTCCATTTATGGTCTCTATCCCCCTGTCCTTGCTTTCCTTCAGGAAAGTTCTTGAATATGTGTATGACAGCCAGCCGTTCAACTTTCCGCTGGTCTTCTTGAACATGAGTTCCACGCCGTATGCCTTTCCTTGTGTTTCAATGACATCATCTGCCAGATGCTCATTCATCATGAGCGATGCGCCCGCCTTGTAATCGAGATAATGTTCCATCTGCTTGTAATAACCCTCGAGCGATATGTCCAGTATATTGCCGGCCACGCTCCAGTAAAGTCCTGCAGCCGCCTGCCAGCCGGTCTGAGGTTTTATTCCTTTACCGCTCAGCTTCCATGTATCCATTGGAGAAATTGCAGTGGTGTTGGAAAGCAGATGTATGTACTGGTTCATGGTATTGAAGCCCGCCTTCACTGAGAAATTGTCTGCAAACGAGTATTTACCGCTCAACCTTATTTCAGGATGCAACTCAGTCTCACTGTCCTCATTCATCTTATACCCCGATAGTCTCACACCATATTCCAGTATGAACTTGTCCGAAGCCTTCCACTCATCTCCTGCAAAGACTGCGGCCTCGGCTGCATTCTCCTTTTCAAGCTGCCTTTCTATCACCAGTGAAGAAGCATCGTACGGTGACATTTTCCCAGGCTGCATATTGTAATATAGGCCGTTTACACCGTACGATAGCGTATGGTTGTCACTTATCACCGATTTGAACACAGCCTTGAGGAATGTTTGGTTTATGGCAGTTTTGTGAGTGTATGAAGAATAGTCGTTCTCAAAATTCTGGAGCGTGTTCCTGTAATTGTCATACCCTGCCGTAAGAGTGAGGCTGTGTCTGTCTGTGAAATGGCTTCTGAACTTTATGGAACCGTTGAAATTGCCGTATTTGAAGGTGGTATCCTGGGAGAAGCTGAACTTGTCCGCAGAATAGTAACCAAAGAACTGTATTGTATTGTTGGCATTGAAGTGATGTGTGATTCCAATGTTTGCATCGTAGAAGTTGGCCTTTCCTCCGGAATATCCGCTGTCATCCGGCAGGAGCTTCAAAATCCAGTTGGAGTATGTAATACGCCCGCCAAGTATGAATGAAGTCTTCTCTTTCTTTATAGGACCCTCCAGTTGCAAACGGCTGGTAAGCACACCTATTCCAAGCGAGCCTGCAAATTTCTTGTTGTTTCCTTCCCTCATCTTCACATCCAGAACTGAAGAAATTCTGCCGCCATATTCCACAGGGATGGAACTCTTGTACAATTCTATGTCAGAAACCAGATCCGGATTGAAGGCCGAGAAAACACCGAACATATGACTTGGATTGTAAACCGTTCCATCATTGAAAAGTACAAGGTTCTGGTCCGTTGAACCACCTCTCACATTGAATCCTCCGCTGGCCTCGCCAACAGATTTAACACCTGGAAGAGTGAGCACCACTTTCAGTACATCGGCCTCGCCGAAAGCTGTAGGCACTTTCTTGATACGGTCTAGCCTCAAGCGCTCCACTCCCATCTTTCCTGTCTGATGAGTAACGGAAGCATCCGCCGTTACCACGGCCCCTTTGAGCTCGAACACCTTCTCCTTCATGTTCACGTCAAATGAGCCGTCCTGCCACACCTTCACATTGAGGCTCAAACTCTCCATTGAATATGCATTGAAATCAAGCACGTCCTCCCCCGTTGGAATCCTGAAATTGTAGAAGCCATTGGCATCGGTCTGGGTATATGTCTTTGTTTTCCCACTGGAGATAACAACACCGGCAAGCGGCTCCCCGCTCAAGGCATCCCTCACATGTCCCCTTATATATGCCTTTGGAGAAGGCGAGTCCGTTCTGTCACCAATTTCATATACCTTGTTGGCAAAAGTTGCAATTACCGTTTCCTCGCTGGCATATTTCAAAAGGCTGGTATCCTTCAAGACGCTTTCCTTTACTGCAAAATACCCTTCCGGAAGTTTGTATGCAAGGCCTCTGCCCCTGGTCACAAATATTTTCCCGTCCCATTCCTCAATCATATAGCCCTTTGATTTGAACTCCTGCAAGGCTGAACGCATGAATTCGTCCTTCCCGTTTCCTTTTGCTGAATAAAAGGCTACGTCTGCATTCCCGTAAGCGAAATACAGTTTGTTGGAAATGTTCTTTCTAATGAATCTGGCCAGTGAATCAGCACTGACATTCTTCACATCATATTGCCAGCCTTGATCCTGAGGTGTCTCAGCGCTGATGCGTGCAGGTCCGGCAAGCAAAAGAAGAAGCATAGTGGCAAGAAATGCCGTTCCGCTCAAATTTTTATATTGCATATCATTACAGATTTTCAATTGTTTTCCTCAACTCCTTGTTTTTCCTGAACAAGGAAACCAATGCCTTTTTGCTCTTGGCTATGGTAAGCTTGCCTTTATCCATTACCAGAAAACTCTCCTTGTTGTAGAAATAAGGATGAACGTTCCTTTTATAGTTGGGGTCATAGTAGCCTATCTCATAATCGCCGCTTCCCTGATTGTGATAACGGATATCGTCCTGGAGTATCTTGTCTATACGCCTGAATATACGCATGTCGTCACTGGCTGAATATATGAGTTCATAGAACCCGCCGGCAACATCGTAGCCCTGTTTCTTCAGATTGAAATATTGGAGTCCATCTATTGTGAAAGAATCAACAAGATTCCTTGACAGGGTGATTTGGGATACTCCGTTGGGATGAAGAATAAGCAATTGACAGGCAACCGCATCAATATTCAGCCTTACATTGAAATATTCCTTCCCGTTGAACACCAGATTGCCTTCCTTGAATTCACTGGAATACCAGTATGGATTGCCATTATGCGCCATTCTATATTGCACAGCCTGGCTACCTCTGTACAGGAGCATGTCACCGCCCGCATTCGCGGCATATTCTTCATAAGTCTGTGAATATGCTGCATTTGACAACAGGATGGCGGCAAAAACCGCCAATTTTCTAAAAGCGCTGGAAATTGTCATTTTGAATTTGTTAAACTTTGAGTTATTGTGCTATGAATCTGTAGGTTATGTCACCCATCTGTTTTTCCGGTGCCTTGCTGCTTGCAGAGAATGTACTCCTTTTTGCAGCATCGAGCGCAGCCTTGCGTATGCACTCGTCCGGAACGGAGGCAGCCTCTATGATTTTTACAGAAACCACCTTGCCTTTCCTGTTCACGCCAATCTGTACGCTCACATCTCCTCCACCCATACATTTGTAAACCGGAACAGGCAGATATATGGCCTTTCTGCCGTCAAGGGAATATGAAAGGACCGTTGGTCCTTTGTACTGAGGGCTATCTTCCTTTTTATCGGACTTGTCCGGAACTTCCACCTCATCATCCTGACTGGAAGAAGCATCTGCCTTTGATTTATCCAATTTCCTTTGAAGTTCGCGGGCTTCCTCCATAACGGCATCGGGGTTAGCGTGACGGTCATCCTTAAGTGATGAACTGCGGTCAACTGCAATATTCCTGTACGCCGAGGCAGGTGTGCTTGATGCAGCGGCCAGCAGTTCCTCCACCTCACGGGCCGCCTGCTCCTTCATCAGTTCAAGTTTCTCAATCTCCTCCTGAGCCTCCTGGGCTGAGAAGTCAAGTTCAAACACAGGATCTCCCACTATCACATTGCGTATGGAAGCGCACAAAAGAACAATAATGAGCAGAAGGTGGAATATTATGGTGGCATAAAGCCCCACATTCTTCTCTTTCTTCTGCTCTGTATCCATCGTGGTAAAAAATTATAGGTCTCTACCTGTCCTGCTGAAGTGCCTTTTCAATCCTTGCCAGAAGCACGTCAATGGCAACCTTGTTGTTTCCACCCTGAGGAATAACAATGTCTGCGAATTTCTTGCTCGGCTCTATGAACTGATTGTGCATAGGTTTTACCGTAAGCTGATACCTTTCAAGCACCTGCTGCACTGTCTTGCCTCTTTCAACAATGTCACGGCATATCACGCGGCCAAGCCTGTCATCTGCATCGGCATCAACAAAGACCTTGAGATCAAGCATCTTGAGCAGGCTTTTGCAGGTGAATATAAGTATGCCCTCAACTATAATGATCTCTGCAGGCTCAACTCTCACGGTGTTGAGAGGGCTTCTGCAGCAAGTGACGTATGAATAAACAGGCTGGTCCACGCCCTTGCCGCTCTTCAGTGTTTCAAGCTGCTGTATGAGCAGATCAAAGTCCACTGAATCCGGATGGTCGAAATTATAGACTTTCTTCTCCTCTTCAGAAAGATGACTGCAATCCTTATAGTAACTGTCCTGAGGGATTATCACTATCTTCTCATCCCTGAGAGCGCTCTTGAGTTTGTTCACTACAGTGGTCTTGCCTGAACCTGTACCGCCTGCTATTCCTATTATCAACATGTTACGAATTCTTTATATGGTCTTGTTCCTTCATTAAAACTCAGCTGTCTTAGGAGTCCTTGGGAAAGGAATCACATCACGTATGTTGGACATTCCTGTAACAAAGAGGAGCAGTCTTTCGAATCCAAGACCGAATCCGCTGTGAGGAGCGGTACCGAATCTTCTTGTATCTATATACCACCAGAGATTCCTTGTGTCCATCTTGAGCTCGGCTATCCTTCTCTCAAGTTTCTCAAGTGACTCCTCCCTTTCGGAACCGCCAATGATTTCGCCAATCTTAGGGAAGAGGACATCCATTGCCCTCACGGTCTTGCCATCGTCGTTCTGCTTCATATAGAATGCCTTGATATCCTTAGGATAGTCTGTAAGTATCACAGGTTTCTTGAAATGCTCCTCAACAAGGTAACGCTCATGCTCGCTCTGGAGGTCAATGCCCCAGCCTACAGGGAATTCGAACTTCCTGCCGCTTTCCGTAAGTATCTTCACGCCCTCGGTATATGGAAGTCTTACGAACTCTGTGTTTATCACACCCTCAAGACGGCTTATAAGCTCCTTGTCAAACATATCGTTGAGGAATCTCAAATCATCCATGCAATGGTCAAGTGCATATCTTACCAGATATTTGATGAAATCCTCGGCAAGGTCCATATTGTCTGTAATGTCATTGAACGCAACTTCAGGCTCAACCATCCAGAACTCTGCAAGGTGCCTTGGTGTATTTGAATTCTCGGCTCTGAAAGTAGGTCCGAAAGTATAAATCTGGCCTAGTGACATTGCGCCAAGTTCGCCTTCCAGCTGTCCGCTCACGGTAAGGGATGTCTGGCGGCCGAAGAAATCCTTGCTGTAGTCAATCTTTCCGTCTTCGGTCTTAGGTACGTTGTCAAGATCCATGGTGGTTACCTGGAACATTTCGCCAGCACCTTCGCAGTCAGAGGCTGTAATGAGAGGTGTATGAAGATAGAAGAAGCCTTTGCTGTTGAAATAGCTGTGTATTGCAAAAGCCATGGCATGACGTATTCTCAATACGGCGCCCATTGTATTTGTTCTTGGACGCAAGTGAGCTATTTCCCTCAGGAATTCAAGGCTGTGGCCTTTTTTCTGGAGTGGATAAGTTGCATCGGCCTTTCCGTAGATTTCAATTCTCGAAGCCTGGATTTCAACGCTCTGCCCCTTGCCCTGGGATTCCACGAGCTTGCCCCATACTGCAAGACAGGCACCTGTTGTAATGTCCTTGAGCAGGTCTTCGCTGAAATTCGCGGCATCGCATACCACCTGTATATTATTTATTGTAGAACCATCGTTCAATGCTATGAACGAAACATTCTTGTTCCCTCTCTTGGTTCTTACCCAGCCTTTTGCCAGTACGTCACATCCGGGAGTCTTTGAAAGCAGTTCAACTACCCTTAACCTTTTGATATCTTCCATATAATTAGTTCAATAAATTTCGAAACGCAAAAATAACTAAAATACGAATTTAATGTTATTCTTCAACATACTTCCTTATACCCTCTTTCCAAATTTGATAGCCTTCAGGTTTCAGATGCAGTCCGTCTGGAGAGATACTGGCCTTGAGCACTTCCTTGCTGCCGTCTTCCAGGAACAGATCATGTATGAAAACATATTCCACGCCTCTGCGCGCGCACATTTTTTCAAGCGCTGCGTTTGTTTCGTTCACTACATGTGTCTTTCCGTTCAAAGCCTTGTATCTTTTGAAGCTCTCGTTGAAAGGAAGGAGGCTCTGAACATATATCTTAGTTTTCGGACACTCCTTCTGTACCTTGTCAATCACCTTCTCTATCCTTGCCACTATTGTATCCGCACTGAGGTTATGGCTTATGTCGTTGGCTCCTGTGAGGAAGAACAGTTTTGCAGGTTTGCCGTTGAGTATTTCCTCAAGTCTGTCATATATACCATCGGCAGTGTCTCCAATAATGCCTCTGTTTCGTATTGAGCCGCCCCTCTTCTCAAGTTCAGCCTGAACTTCAGGGAAATATTCCTCCCAACTGCCTCCTTGAGTAAGGCTGTTGCCAAGAAAGACATAATCTTTCGAATCTACAGGAATCTGGCTTGCAAACTCCTCCAAACGTGGATAATAGTAATCACAGTAGCCTTTCGTTTCCTCCCATGCAACATTGTTGCGGCTTTCGTTCCAGCATTTGTCAACAACGCTTACAACATAGTGGCAGCCTTTTGTATGGTCAAGTTTCTTGTCTTTGTGGTGGCAATTGTCTGCAATGCTGTACTGGGTGTCACGCGTTATCTTTATTATGTACTCGCTCTTGTCCGTATTCACCTCAACCCCTGCAGGGAAATAGTAGATTATATAGAAATGAGCTTTCTGCATCTGGTCTGAAGCATCCTTCCTGTTCTGGTTCCATTTGAGAAGATACCCCTCCTTCCTGAGATTCTCCACAGGCTGTGGAGCAATCGAATCTATATCCTTATACGCAGGAATAAGTGCAGGATATTTCTGGTAAACCTGAATGAGGCTGTCTGCAATGTGATGATGGTTGCGTACAACAGACCAACCAGGCCACCATACATTGCCATGAACATTCGGTAATGTCCTGACAAGTTCCATCTTGCGCCTCAACTGTGTGGTTTTAGGGTTTTTCAAATCCTTTTTATTCAATGAACTCACATTCTGACCTACATAGAAATGAGCTTTATGAGTGTTGGCGCTCCACCATTTGATAAGTACTTCATAATCCGCCCTTGGATGTCCTATTTCCCAATATATCTGCGGAACGTTATAATCAATGTAGCCTTTTTCAACCCAAAGAGGGATGTCTGCATACAGAGCTTCGTAGCATGAAAGACCGTTTGTTTCGCTGCCGCTTCCATCCGGGGTGTCCTTTTTGTTCCTGTGAATTCCAAAAGGACTTATGCCAAGCCTTATCCAAGGTTTCACCTTCTTAATGGCAATGTTTATGTCGCGCATGAGTATGGTCACGTTATCGCGCCGCCAGTCTGCCTTGTGGTCCTTGTCAAAGCCTTGTTTTTTGCCATATTTCCTGAATGAAGCCTCGTCATTGAATTCCTTTCCGTCAATAGGGTAAGGATAGAAGTAGTCGTCAAAATGAATGGCGTCAACATCATACCTTTTAACAATGTCAACCATTACCTTGGTAACGAATTTCCTGGAGGCAGGTTCGCCCGGATTGAAATACCACTGTTTGCCGTATTTCACAAAAAGTTCAGGATGCTTGAAATACAAGTGCCCGGCACACAGGGTATCGGATTCCTCAGAAGTAACCCTGTATGGATTGCACCATGCATGCAGTTCCATACCACGCTTGTGACATTCCTCCACAGCAAACGCGAGCGGATCCCAATATGGTTCCGGAGCCTTTCCCTGAATGCCGGTAAGATACCTGGTCCAAGGCTCCAGTTTCGAATCGTAGAATGCATCTGCATCAGGTCTTACCTGAAAAAGCACGGCATTGCATCCTGCAAGTTTCAAGGAATCCAGAGTAGCAATCAATTTTTCCTGAAGCTGGGAACTTGTCTGTGTGGCTATGCGCTTATTGCCCACAATATGCAACCAGGCTCCCCTGAATTCACATTTCGGAAGCTCCTGCGCAAAACCATTTGCCGAAATTGCCAGCAGAATCACTGCTGAAGCCATGGCGGATATGAACTGTCTTGTATTCATACTATCAATGTTTATTAATTATTCTTTTAATGCTTTTTCATGTCCGGATTGAACTCAACGCCCATGGCGCTGCATATCTTTCTAGGTATATCCGTGTTGTTCTGTCTGCCTGCAAATTGCAAACTGCCTGCACCTATAGCAAATACAGGAACGGCACCGCCGCAATGGGATGATGTTGTCCATCCAACCTTGGAATTCACTGAAACGGAATCGAACTGCTGAGGTCCATGCATATAGTTGTCCAATGTAAGACCTGATTTAGTTGTGTCACTGTGTATTGCAGGCACATTCTCAAGATTGATGGAATATCCGCTGCCCCTGCCTATTGAAACACCGCCTGTTTCATGGTCCGCCGTAACAACAATCAAGGTTTCATCGGGATGCTCAAGATAGAAATCGTATGCAATCCTTATTGCCTGGTCAAAATCGATTATTTCATAAATGGTGTTTGCTACATCATTGTCATGGGCTGCCCAATCTATCATACCTCCCTCTGCCATAATGAAAAATCCTTTGCCGTCATCAAGCCTTTCAATGGCGCTTTCCATCATGTCGCTCAGACTGAGATCAGTCAGATCTCTTTCGCTTGCATAAGGAACTGTTTCACCCCTGAGTTTTCCTGACTGCACCAGCACCATCTTCCCGGCTTCCTCCTTTTTGGCCTTGTAATCCTTCATGCCATACGCAATTGTATAGCCAGCATCTGCAATCATCTTCTCAAGTTCAAGACGCTTTGTACTGTCTTCAGGAGTTTCACCTTTCACCCCATACAAGCCGCCTCCTGCAAAGAACTCGAATCCGGTCCTGGGCATCTGGCATGCTACATCGAAATATGAACTGCGTGAAACACTGGACGCATAAAAGCATGCGGGGGTTGCATGATCCAGAGGTACAGTTGTCATAATTCCAACATTATGACCGGCATTGTGAATCATATATGATATGCTTGTGAGCTCGCTTGAATCAGGAAGCACTCCCAGCATATGGTTGTTTGTCTTGAAGCCCGTTGAAAGAGCTGTTCCTGCCGCAGACGAACATGTAATCCAATTCGAAGCTGAATAGGTGTTGGCCATTCCCATCACAGGAAACTGTGTGAAACACAACGGGAAACTTGAAGGCTCGTCAGGGACTCCAGGCGTAACCGCCTCTGCAATATATGCCTCAGTAAGGGAGATATGTGAAAATCCCAGACCATCACCTATAAAATAGAACACGTATTTTGCACGGTTTTCCTGTGGATTGTATGCACAGGAAGAAAAAACGAAAAGCAGCAAAGCCAACAGAATCTGTAAGTTATTTTTCATTGAAACAAAGATTTGAACACGTCAGCTACAAAGATAAACAAAAAAAGAGACGGCTGACATTTTCAACCGTCTCCTTTTCATAACATAAATCTCAATATGCACTATTTTGCTGAGTACATTATCTTAAGAGCTGAGCAACGTCTTAATTCCTGCTTTACATCGGTAATAATACCCATACGTACATTCTGGTCAGCTTTGATAACAACTGTCATAAAGCTTCTGTCTGCCTCTGAAAGAGCATCACGCTCAGCAGCCACAAAGTCACGGATGTCCTGAACACTCTTGAAAGAGTCATTCAACTGGATACGTGAATCTGTACCGAACTCTGCCTGTTTGCTCTTTACAGGTGTACCTATGTTTATGTAAGAAGCCAAATCCTTACGTTCGAGTTTTGCTATTTCACTTGCTTTTGGCAAGTTTACTGTTACCAAAGCCTCCTGGTCCCTCAACTGGGTTGTTACCATGAAGAAGAACAAAATCATAAAGACAATATCAGGAAGAGATGAAGTATTAAGTTTAGGAGCTTCCTTGCTACCTGTTCTTGCGAATTTTGCCATTTCTCAATCCTCCTTATTTCTTCTTTGTAATGTCCTTAGGCTCTGCCTCTGAAATGCTCAAAGGAATAGCGTCTCTAACAATTTTCTGGTGATCCTCATCCAAGGAAGCATAAACCTTTCCGAAGTTCGCTTTTGCAAAATCGTCACGCAGCTGGTTGAAAGCCTTTGCCAACTCGTTCTGTACCATAAGGTAAGAGTTGTAGCTTGTACCACGTGTGTTCTGCAATGAAACAACACCCTTGGAAACCTGGCACTCACCAAAACCTTCAATGTTCTTCATCTCCTTCTCAGGCTTAGACTCGCTGTTGGTCGGATTCGCAATGAAGTCAGCAACAATGTCCTTGAGCTGATCGATTTCTATAATCTGACCACCGGCAATGATCCTGTCATTCTGATTGATTTTAACCTGAATGACATTTCTCTCCTTAACCTTTATATCCTCTGTCTTCTGATCCTCAGGAGGG